>NZ_JANJPM010000014.1:0-62537 GCF_026222585.1 Staphylococcus sp. SUC_1.2
CAGATACTTTATGTCCCAGCCTATTTTTTTAATTCATTAAAACATTGATTTTAAACTATCTCAGAGGTTCATAATGAAGCTAAATTAAGTAAAACGATGTTTTTATCCACGACTCATTATATTCGCTAAAATAGGCCTTAAAATTAAAAATTGAGATATTGTCTCTGATTATTTTTGTCATAATTTCAAAAAATGATCTATTTTTTACATAACAAATTAAAATAACAAAAACTTATTTGAAAGTAAACGGTTTCACACTTCATTTTAAATGAAATTTATTCCTAAAAAAGGTATAATATAGTAATGATATATAAAGAAATGGAGTGATTATTTTGGTTCAAGAAGTAACAGTTGAAGGCGAGATTACGTTAGGTCAATTTCTTAAAACAGAAGGTATCATCGAATCAGGTGGACAAGCAAAATGGTTCTTACAAGATTACGATGTTTTATTAAATGGCGAACGTGAAACACGTCGTGGAAAAAAGCTAGCTGACCAAGATCGTATCGACTTCCCTGATATTCCAGATATCGATTCATTTATTATTATTCATCAAGGTGAGCAATGAAGCTTAAAACACTCCAATTAGAAAACTATCGTAACTATGAAGGGGTTACGTTAAATTGTCATCCTGAAGTGAATATTCTTATTGGAGAAAATGCACAGGGAAAGACAAATTTACTTGAATCAATTTATGTCCTTGCTTTAGCTAAAAGTCACCGAACCTCCAATGACAAGGAACTTATACGGTTTAACTCTGAGTATGCTAAAATAGAGGGTGAGCTAAGTTATAGACACGGAACCATGCCATTAACGATGTATATAACTAAAAAAGGTAAACAAGTTAAAGTGAACCACTTGGAACAAAGTCGACTAACACAGTATGTTGGACATCTAAATGTGGTTCTTTTTGCACCTGAAGACTTAAATATTGTTAAAGGTTCTCCTCAAATTAGAAGACGATTTATAGATATGGAATTAGGGCAAATTTCTGCAGTATATCTCAACGATTTAGCTCAATATCAACGTATTCTCAAACAAAAAAATAATTATCTTAAGCAGTTACAACTTGGTCAAAAAACAGATAAAACGATGCTAGAGGTTTTAAATCAACAATTTGCACAATATGCGCTTAATGTCACTTTAAGACGTGAGCAATTTATTGAAGAATTAGAGGCTTTAGCACAGCCTATCCACGCTGGTATTACGAACCAACGTGAAACATTATCTCTAAAATATTTACCAAGTATTAAACTTAGCGATACAAGTAAAAATAAGAGTGAATTATTAGATGAAGTCATCACGTTACTGAATGAATATCAACAACGTGAAATGGATAGAGCAGTATGTTTATACGGTCCACATAGAGATGACTTAGGATTTAATGTGAATGACATGGATGCTCAAACCTATGGATCTCAAGGTCAACAAAGAACAACCGCTTTATCAATTAAACTAGCAGAAATAGAATTAATGAACATTGAAGTCGGAGAATATCCGATTTTATTATTAGATGATGTCTTAAGTGAACTTGATGATTCTCGTCAGACGCATTTACTCAGTACAATTCAACATAAAGTACAAACCTTCGTAACAACTACATCGGTAGACGGTATTGATCATGAAATCATGAATAATGCGAAACTTTACCGAATTAATCAAGGTGAAATTATTAAGTAATAGAAAGTGATGGTGAATACATTGTCAGATGTAAACAACACAGATAATTATGGTGCTGGACAAATACAGGTATTAGAAGGACTTGAAGCGGTACGTAAACGCCCTGGTATGTATATTGGCTCAACTTCAGAAAGAGGTTTGCATCATTTGGTATGGGAAATCGTTGATAACAGTATTGACGAAGCGCTAGCTGGATATGCTAATCAAATTGAAGTAGTGATTGAGAATGACAACTGGATTAAAGTGACTGACAATGGTCGTGGTATTCCTGTCGATATTCAAGAAAAAATGGGACGTCCCGCAGTAGAAGTTATTCTTACTGTACTTCATGCCGGAGGTAAATTCGGTGGTGGCGGATACAAAGTATCTGGTGGACTACATGGTGTAGGTTCATCTGTAGTAAATGCGTTATCACAAGATTTAGAAGTGTATGTACACCGTAATGAAACAATTTATCATCAAGCATACAAAAAAGGCGTGCCTCAATTTGATCTTAAAGAAATAGGTAGTACGGATAAAACAGGTACAGTGATTCGCTTTAAAGCAGATAGTGAAATCTTTTCAGAAACAACAGTTTATAATTATGAAACACTTCAAAAACGTATTAGAGAATTAGCATTCTTAAATAAAGGTATTTCAATTACACTAAGAGACGAACGTGAAGATGAAGAACAACGTGAAGACACGTATCATTATGAAGGTGGTATTAAATCTTACGTTGAATTACTGAACGAAAATAAAGAACCTATTCATGACGAACCTATTTATATTCATCAGTCAAAAGATGATATCGAAGTAGAAATTGCAATACAATACAATAGCGGTTATGCTACAAACTTATTATCCTATGCGAATAATATCCACACATATGAAGGTGGTACACATGAAGATGGCTTTAAACGTGCACTTACACGTGTCTTAAACAGTTATGGGACTCAAAGTAAGATTATTAAAGATGATAAAGAACGTCTTTCAGGTGAAGATACACGTGAAGGTTTAACAGCAGTTGTCTCTATAAAACATGGTAATCCACAATTCGAAGGTCAAACGAAGACGAAATTAGGTAACTCTGAAGTACGTCAAATCGTTGATCGATTATTTTCAGAACACTTTGAACGCTTTTTATATGAGAATCCAAATGTTGCAAGAATCATTGTTGAAAAAGGAATCATGGCGTCAAGAGCACGTGTAGCAGCTAAAAAAGCGCGTGAAGTGACACGTCGTAAATCAGCATTAGAAATTTCAAGTTTACCTGGTAAACTGGCAGACTGTTCAAGTAAAAATCCTGATGAAAGTGAAATTTTCTTAGTTGAGGGTGACTCTGCCGGGGGGTCTACAAAAGAAGGTCGTGACTCAAAAACACAAGCGATTTTACCGTTGAGAGGTAAAATATTAAATGTGGAAAAAGCACGTTTAGATCGTATTTTAAATAACAATGAAATCCGTCAAATGATTACAGCATTTGGTACAGGCATAGGTGGCGAATTTGATATTTCTAAAGCCCGTTATCATAAGATTGTTATCATGACAGATGCTGATGTAGATGGTGCGCATATTCGTACATTATTACTTACATTCTTCTACAGATTTATGCGTCCATTAATTGAGGCTGGGTATGTATACATCGCTCAACCACCATTGTATAAGCTAACACAAGGTAAACAAAAATATTACGTCTTTAACGATCGTGAATTGGATAAATTAAAAGCTGAACTAAATCCTACTCCAAAATGGCAAATTTCTCGTTACAAAGGTTTAGGTGAAATGAATGCCGATCAATTATGGGAAACAACAATGAATCCTGAAAATCGTATGATGTTACAAGTAAAACTTGAAGATGCAGTAGAAGCGGATCAAACATTTGAAATGTTAATGGGTGACGTTGTTGAAAATCGTAGACAATTTATCGAAGATAATGCAGTTTATGCTAATTTAGATTTCTAATTTAACTTAATGTGAACTGACTATAAAAGGAGGATATCTTGATGGCTGATTCTCTACCACAATCAAGAATTAATGAAAGAAATATAACCAACGAAATGCGCGAATCATTTTTAGACTATGCGATGAGCGTTATCGTTTCACGTGCATTACCAGATGTACGTGATGGTTTAAAACCTGTACATCGTCGTATTTTATATGGTCTAAATGAACAAGGAATGACTCCAGACAAACCTTATAAAAAATCAGCACGTATTGTTGGGGACGTTATGGGGAAATATCATCCACACGGCGACTCTTCAATTTATGATGCTATGGTAAGAATGGCACAAACCTTTAGCTATCGTTATCCTCTTGTTGATGGTCAAGGTAACTTTGGTTCAATGGATGGTGACGGTGCTGCGGCAATGCGTTATACCGAAGCAAAAATGACCAAAATCACATTAGAACTGTTACGTGATATCAATAAAGATACTATTGATTTCTTAGATAACTATGATGGTACAGAAAGAGAGCCCGAAGTCTTACCTTCTCGTTTCCCTAACCTTTTAGTGAATGGTGCTTCAGGTATTGCGGTTGGTATGGCTACAAATATTCCACCACACAATTTAACAGAAGTCATTGACGGAGTCTTACGTTTAAGTCAAAATCCTGATATCACAATCTCAGAATTGATGGAAGATATTCAAGGTCCTGATTTTCCAACTTCTGGCTTAATTTTAGGTAAAAGTGGCATTAGACGTGCCTATGAAACTGGTCGTGGATCAATTCAAATGCGTGCACGTGCATCAATAGAAGAACGTGGCGGTGGTCGTCAGCGTATTGTTGTGACTGAAATTCCATATCAAGTGAATAAAGCAAGAATGATTGAGAAAATTGCAGAATTAGCGCGTGAGAAAAGAATTGAAGGTATTACAGATCTTCGTGACGAAACAAGTTTACGTACAGGGGTAAGAGTTGTTATTGATGTACGTAAAGATGCCAATGCAAATGTTATTTTAAATAATTTATATAAACACACACCATTACAAACATCATTTGGTGTAAATATGATTGCCCTTGTGAATGGTCGACCTAAATTAATTAACTTAAAAGAAGCGCTTGTTGAATATTTAGAACATCAAAAAACAGTTGTACGTCGTCGTACAGAATACAATTTGAAAAAAGCGAAAGATCGTGCACATATCTTAGAAGGTTTAAGAATTGCGCTTGATCACATTGATGAAATTATTTCTATTATTCGTGAGTCTGACACAGATAAAGTGGCGATGGAAACATTGCAAGAACGTTTTAAATTGTCTGAACGTCAAGCTCAAGCCATTTTAGATATGCGTTTACGTCGTTTAACTGGGTTAGAGCGCGATAAAATTGAAAATGAGTATAATGAATTATTAAGTTATATTGCAGAATTAGAAGAGATTTTAGCAAATGAAGATGTATTACTTCAACTTGTTCGTGATGAGCTTACAGAAATTAAAGAACGTTTCGGTGATGAACGTCGTACTGAAATTCAATTGGGTGGTTTAGATCACTTAGAAGATGAAGACTTAATCCCTGAAGAACAAATCGTCATCACTTTAAGTCATAACAACTATATTAAACGTTTACCTGTATCTACATATCGTTCACAAAACAGAGGTGGACGAGGTGTACAAGGTATGAATACCTTAGAAGAAGACTTTGTCAGTCAACTTGTAACATTAAGTACACATGATAATGTTTTATTCTTTACGAATAAAGGCCGTGTTTATAAGTTGAAAGGATACGAAGTACCTGAATTATCTCGTCAATCTAAAGGTATTCCAGTCATTAATGCGATTGAGCTTGAAAATGATGAAGTGATTAGTACGATGATTGCCGTAAGAGATTTAGAAGATGAGAACAGTTTCTTAGTCTTTGCTACTAAAAAAGGTATTGTTAAACGTTCTGCATTAAGTAACTTCTCTCATATTAATAAGAATGGTAAAATTGCGATTGGCTTTAAAGAAGATGATGAATTAATTGCAGTTCGTCTTACTGATGGTAAACAAGATATTTTACTTGGTACAGCACATGCCTCATTAATTCGATTCCCTGAAAATAGTTTACGCCCACTAGGTCGTACAGCTTCAGGTGTGAGAGGTATTTCTCTAAGAGAAAATGACGTAGTCGTAGGTTTAGACGTAGCCTATGCTGAAAGTGAAGATGAAGTTCTAGTCGTTACTGAAAAAGGTTATGGTAAACGAACACCTGTAAGTGAATATCGTTTATCTAATCGTGGCGGTAAAGGTATAAAAACGGCTAAAATTACAGAACGTAATGGTAATGTTGTATGTATTACAACGGTAAGCGGTCAAGAAGATTTAATGATTGTAACGGATGGTGGTATTATTATTCGTTTACAGGTTGAAGATATTTCTCAAAATGGCCGTGCCACACAAGGTGTGCGATTAATGAAATTAGGCGATAATCAAGCTGTATCAACCGTTGCGAAAGTCATTGATAAAACTGAAGATGAAGCTGCGACTGAAGCGGCACAACAAACAGAAAATGCGAGTGCTCAAACTACAGAAAGTGCAAATGAACAAGTGATAGATGATACGACACCTGGTAACGCTTTGCATACTGAATCTGATGAAGATGATGAACGCATCGAAGTAAGACAAGATTTCATGGATCGTGTAAATGAAGATATTGAGAATGATTCAGATCAGAATTAAATATAAAAATAAGACTTCCCACATATAGGGAAGTCTTATTTTTATTATTTATCGTTCTAATTCTTTCATTACATAAGGAATTTGATTAATTAATTTTGAAGGGGGCACGACGTACATTTTTTCAGAAAGTTTTTCACCAATATAACTGTGAATATAAGTTGCGCTCGTAACGGCATCTTGTAAGCTATCAAATTGACCTACAAAACTTGTAATCATACCAGCTAATGTATCACCCATACCACCTGTAGCCATTGCAGGTGTGCCAATTGGTAATTTGTATTCTTTATCTTTAAAGAAGATTTCTGTACCGTGTTTTTTTAGTACTACAGTAGCACCTAATTTATCCACAGCTTCTCTATTTCTTTCATACGTTTGTTCTTCAATAGGAATACCACTTAGACGTTCCCATTCTTTTTGATGTGGTGTAAAGATAACGCGACATGTAGGAATATCAGGTTTAAGTTTACAAAATATTGTAATTGCATCACCATCTACAATTAAGTTTTGGTGGGGTTGAATATTTTGTAGTAAGAAAGTAATCGCATTATTTCCTTTAAAATCAACGCCAAGACCTGGTCCAATTAAAATACTATCTGTATTTTCAATCATTTTTGTTAACATTTTAGTATCATTAATATCTATTACCATTGCTTCAGGACAACGTGAATGAATGGCTGCATGATTAGTAGGATGTGTGGCTACAGTAATTAAACCACTTCCACTAAAAAGACATGCACGGGCAGCTAACATGATTGCTCCGCCTAAATTTGCACTACCACCAATTAAAAGAATTTTTCCATAATCACCTTTATGCGTTTCGTCATTACGTTTAGGAATTGTCACATTAGTTAATGTTTCCATATGATGAATCCTCCCTATTTAGATTCGAAAGTCATAACTTCTATATATTAAATCAATGAAATGATGAGTTATTAAGACAAGCGAAAATATCATGTGCATTTTAAATACAATAGAAAATATTATACCTGCTTAAGCGTTTCGTCAACACTATTTTAAATAAATTTATAAATGCTAAAATTGACAGAATTTTAACGTATGTAGTTTGTTATATTTGGTTGAGGTAACTGCTTGAAAATTATATATGACTTTGCTATATTAAAATTAACTTAATAAAGCATTGTTCGTAGGCTAAGTAACATAAGGGTATTAATTTCAGAGAGCTTGTGGTTAGTGTAAACAAGTAATTAATTTTTATGCGAATCTACCTACTTATATTGAACAATCGGTTTTAACCGTTATCGATAGTGGAGTGCAATTTAGTTTATTTAATTAAATTGTTAAATAGGGTGGCAACGCGTAGACCACGTCCCTTGTATGGGGACGTGGTCTTTTTTTATTTTAAATCGCTATGGTCACTCAATATAAATTTTTTGGAAGGATGAATATTATATGTTAGACATCAAGCAATTCAGAGACGAAACGGACAAAGTTAAGAGCAAAATTGAATTACGAGGAGATGATTCAAAGGTTGTTGATGAAGTATTAGAATTAGATAATCAACGTCGTGATTTAATTGGTAAAACAGAAGAAATGAAAGCACGTCGTAACAAAGTAAGTGATCAAATCGCTGAAAAAAAACGTAACAAAGAAGATGCGGATGACGTCATTAAAGAAATGCGTGAATTAGGCGATGAAATTAAAGAAAATGATGCAAAATTAAATGAAGTAGATAACAAAATTCGTGATATCTTAATTCGTATTCCAAACTTAATTGCAGATGACGTACCACAAGGTGCTGACGACACTGAAAATGTTGAATTAAAAAAATGGGGTACGCCTCGTGAATTTGATTTTGAACCAAAAGCGCACTGGGATTTAGTAGAAGAATTAAAAATGGCTGATTTCGAACGTGCTGCAAAAGTATCAGGTGCGCGCTTCGTTTATTTAACTAAAGATGGTGCTTTATTAGAACGTGCATTAATGAACTATATGTTAACAAAACATACAACACAACATGGTTATACAGAAATGATGACACCTCAATTGGTAAATGCAGATACAATGTTTGGTACAGGCCAATTACCTAAATTTGAAGAAGATTTATTCAAAGTTGAAAAAGAAGGCTTATATACAATTCCAACTGCAGAAGTTCCATTAACAAACTTCTATAGAAATGAAATTATCCAACCTGGTGTGTTACCAGAAAAATTCACTGGTCAAACTGCATGTTTCCGTAGTGAAGCGGGATCAGCTGGTAGAGATACAAGAGGTTTAATTCGTTTACATCAATTCGATAAAGTTGAAATGGTGCGTTTTGAAAAACCTGAAGATTCTTGGGATGCATTAGAAGATATGACTCAAAATGCCGAAGCAATTTTAGAAGAATTAAAATTACCATATCGTCGCGTGATCTTATGTACTGGAGATATTGGTTTTAGCGCAAGTAAAACATATGACTTAGAAGTATGGTTACCAAGTTATAATGACTACAAAGAAATTAGTTCTTGCTCAAACTGTACTGATTTCCAAGCTCGTCGTGCTAACATTCGTTTCAAACGTGATGCTTCTTCTAAACCAGAATTAGTACACACATTAAATGGTAGTGGACTTGCAGTAGGTCGTACATTTGCAGCTATCGTAGAAAACTACCAAAACGAAGATGGTTCAATTACAATTCCAGAAGCACTTGTACCATTTATGGGCGGCAAAACAGAAATTCGTCCAGTCAACGAATAATTAAATAAAATTCAACTCATAAAGTGATAGAGTGACGTAGTTCTCTATCGCTTTATTTATTTTCATATTAAAATAAGACATCCCTAAGAGAGATAACTTTAAAAATATCAAAAATTTCTGATATTTTTAAAGTTTTGAACTATCAATATTTTGAAACCCCCTTCTCTCTAACCTCACTCAAACGGATGTCTAAAAATATTGAAGCGTTTCTTAGATTATATTAGACTGAATTTAATTATACTATATAGTCAATTTAAAAATACATATATATAAAGGGGGGAGCTAACATGACGTCACATGTAACATTTCAACAAGGGGTCAAAGAATGTATTCCAACACTACTAGGATACATCGGTATAGGACTATCATTTGGCATCGTGGCAGCTTCTCAGCATTTTAGTGTTCTAGAAATTCTTCTGTTATGTTTACTGGTTTATGCAGGCGCAGCACAATTTATTATTTGTGCTTTAGTCATTACTGGCACACCTATATCAGCAATCGTGTTAACGACGTTAATTGTGAACTCCCGCTTCTTTTTATTGTCTATGACATTATCACCTAATTATAAAGATTATGGTATATGGAATCGTTTAGCTTTGTCTTCTATTCTTACTGATGAGACATTTGGCGTTGCTATAACACCACACTTAAAAGGGGAAACAATTAATGATCGATGGTTACATGGATTAAATATTACTGCTTATTCATTTTGGGCAATAGCTTGTGTGTTAGGAGCAGTCTTTGGGAAATACATCTCTCATCCTGAAATGTTAGGGTTAGACTTTGCGATTACAGCCATGTTTATTTTCTTGGCTATGGCTCAATTTGAAACGATTACACGTTCCAAAGTAAGTATATATATCGTATTAATTGCGTTCGTTATTGTAATGATGTTCATTTTAAGTTGGTTGATGCCCTCTTATGTGGCCATTCTTGTTACATCAATTTGTGCTGCAACACTTGGGGTGGTGATGGATCGATGACGATAACTGGACATATGCTTTTACTTATCGTTTTATGTGGATTAGTGACATTAATTGTACGTGTCGTACCATTTTTAATGATTTCACGTATTCAACTGTCAGAAACAGTCATCAAATGGCTGTCGTTTATTCCAATTTCATTATTCACTGCGTTAGTTATTGATAGTTTTATCGTTCAACATAAAGGTATGCAAGGCTTTGAATTAAATATTCCATTCATTGTAGCAACCATTCCTACAGTCATTATTGCATTTGTGACACGTAGTCTAACCATCACTATTATTGTAGGTATTGTATTCATTGCAAGTATACGATGGTTCTTTTAATTCATTTATTTACTGCGCATTGAAGTTAACTAGACAATTGTATTAAAATAAGTTTAAATTAAACAATTCAATCAATATATAGATACTCTTATTTTGAGAAGTAGAGGGAATTGGCCCTATGAAGCTTCAGCAACCGACAAATCATTTGTACGGTGCTACAACCAACGAGATACTCGAATGATAAGTACTAAAGTATTATCGCTTCACACTTTTAAAATTAAGAGTAGAAGCGATTTTTTTATTCTAAGGAGGCATAGCATGACAAATTATACAGTAGATACATTACATTTAGGTGCTTTTACAACAGAATCAGGTGAAACGATTGAGAATTTAAAATTGCGTTATGAGCACGTAGGTTATTCGGGACAACCGCTTGTTGTGGTTTGTCATGCTCTGACTGGTAATCATTTAACTTATGGTACAGATGAACATCCTGGATGGTGGCGTGAAATCATTGATGGTGGTTATATGCCAATCTATGATTATCAGTTTCTTACTTTTAATGTTATTGGAAGTCCTTTTGGTTCAAGCTCCCCATTAAACGATGCTCATTTTCCTAAAACCATCACATTAAGAGATATCGTTAAGGCAATTGAATTGGGAATAAAGGCCCTTGGATTTACTAAAATCGATATTTTAATTGGTGGCAGTTTAGGTGGCATGCAAGTGATGGAATTATTATATAATCATCAATTCGAAGTAGATAAGGCAGTCATCTTAGCAGCTACAGATAAAACCTCTTCATACAGTCGTGCTTTCAATGAAATTGCACGTGAAGCGATTCATATTGGAGGTAAAGAGGGACTTAGTATTGCAAGACAACTTGGATTCTTAACATATCGTTCTTCAAAAAGTTATGACGCGCGTTTCACACCAGATGAAGTAGTCAATTATCAACGTTATCAAGGCAATAAGTTTAAAGAATCCTACGATTTATCGTGTTACTTAACGATGTTGAATGTCTTAGATAGTCATCATCTTGATCGTCAGCGCGATGATGTGGATGAGGTCTTCCAATCTTTAAATACAAAAGTACTAACGATGGGCTTTACAGATGACTTGTTATATCCAGATGATCAAGTCAGAGCAGTAGGAGAACGTTTTAAATATCATCGTCACTTTTTTGTTCCAGACAACGTAGGCCATGATGGTTTTTTACTTAATTTTAATGACTGGGCACCTAACTTGTATCACTTTTTAAAAGTTTCGAAATTTAAACGAAAATAATAGATAAGAGAACAGTTAACACATTTGTTTAATTTGAATATAGAGGTTAAAATAGAAATTATAGTCAAAAAAGTATAGGAGTGGCGAATGTGTTTTCAAAAGTACATCCTAAAGCAATGATTATAGGGACTATCGTGCTTGTAGCAGTTGCTTTAGTTACGTATGTATTGCCAATAATTGGTCTGGTTCTATGTTTATTCGCTACCATTCCAGGGATTGTCATGTGGCATAAATCAATTGCTACATTTGGAATTGGAGCTTTACTCACTGTAATTATCACGACCTTATTAGGGAATACCTTTGTATTAAGTGCCATGATTCTAGTTTTATTACTAAGTTTTGTAATTGGCCAATTATTAAAAGAACGTACATCTAAAGAACGCATCTTATATATCACAACAATGTATATAAGTATTGTGACGTTAATTGTATTTATGTTATTACAAGCGTTCAAAAAGATTCCAAATACCGAAGTATTGATTAAACCAGCAAAAGACGCAATGAACAATGCGATTGTAAATTCAGGCGTTGAATCAGATTATAAGATCATCTTAGAAGAAGGATTTCGTCAAATGGCTGTTCAACTTCCAAGTTACATCATTATTATTGTCTTTCTTTTAGTTTTAATGAATATCATCATTACATTTCCAATTTTACGTAAATTCAAAGTAGCAACGCCTATGTTTAGACCTTTATTTGCTTGGCAAATGAATCGCACATTATTATGGATTTACATGATTGTGCTAGTATGTGTAATGTTTGCGATAAAACCAAGTATATTCCAAAGTATCGTATTAAATTTCGAAGTTGTGTTATCATTATTAATGTATATCCAAGGATTGAGTTTGATTCATTTCTTTGGAAAGGCCAAACGCTTACCTGATGCGGTATCCATATTATTAATGGTCGTGGGGACAGTTATTTCACCCTTTACACATATCGTATCATTACTTGGCGTACTTGATTTAGGGATTAACTTAAAACGAATGATTAAAAAATGACTTTAAAAAGTGAATAGAGGTGGAAGAATGAACCGTCAATCCACTAAAAAAGCATTGCTTATTCCTTACATTTTGATGGTGCTTACGGCGATTGCAATTGTTATCGTAGGGTTTATATTTAAACCTTTAATGGCAACGTTTACGGCGATTGCTTTAATCATTATGATTGTGATCAGTGCGGTATTGATTAAACAAGCATTATCAAAAATGGATAATTATGTGGATAATCTGAGTGGTCATATTTCAGCAGGAAATAATAAAGCAATTAAACGCATGCCAATTGGCTTAGTTGTGATTGATGCTGAAGATCACATCGAATGGATCAACCAATATATGTCTGAACATCTAGAAACTAATGTCATCTCAGAACCAGTCAATGAAGTTTTTCCGAATATTCTTAAGCAACTTGAAAGAGTACAAGAAATCGAAATCGAACATGGTCAGTACCATTATCATGTGCGTTATTCTGAAGAAGAGCATTGTTTATATTTCTTCGATATTACAGAAGAGGTACATACAAATGAATTATATGAAGAATCAAAGCCTATCATTGCAACGTTGTTTTTAGATAACTACGATGAAATTACCCAAAATATGAATGACACACAACGTTCTGAAATCAACTCAATGGTGACACGTATTATTAGTCGATGGGCAACTGAATATAACATTTATTTTAAACGTTATAGTTCAGATCAATTCGTAGCGTATTTAAACCAAAAAATCTTAGCAGAAATAGAAGATTCTAATTTTGAAATTCTAAGTCAGTTACGTGAAAAAAGTGTAGGCTACCGTGCACAATTGACATTAAGTATTGGTGTTGGTGAAGGTACTGAAGATTTAATTGAACTTGGTGAATTATCTCAATCAGGACTTGATTTAGCCTTAGGTCGTGGAGGAGACCAAGTTGCAATTAAAAACATGAATGGTAATGTCCGCTTTTACGGAGGTAAGACTGACCCGATGGAAAAACGAACACGTGTTAGAGCACGTGTTATCTCTCACGCATTGAAAGATATCTTAACTGAAGGCGACAAAGTGATTATTATGGGACATAAACGTCCCGACTTAGATGCCGTTGGAGCAGCTATTGGAGTATCTCGATTTGCGTCAATGAATAATTTAGAAGCATATGTGGTACTTAATGAAGAAGATATCGATCCAACATTAAGTCGTGTGATGGAAGAAATTGATAAAAAACCTGAATTGAAAGAACGATTTGTGACATCTGATGAGGCTTGGGATATGATGACGTCAAAAACAACGGTTGTTGTGGTAGATACACATAAACCTGAAATGGTATTAGATGAAAATATTCTAAATAAAGCGAATCGTAAAGTAGTCATTGATCATCATAGACGTGGAGAAAGCTTTATTTCAAATCCATTACTCGTTTATATGGAACCTTATGCAAGTTCAACTGCAGAACTTGTCACAGAGTTATTAGAATATCAGCCAACAGAACAACGGTTATCACGTTTAGAATCTACAATTATGTATGCAGGTATTATTGTTGATACACGTAATTTTACATTACGAACAGGTTCAAGAACGTTTGATGCGGCAAGTTATTTACGTGCGCATGGTGCGGATACAATCTTAACGCAACAATTCCTTAAAGATGATGTTGATACGTATATTAATCGTTCTGAATTGATACGTACAGTTGAAGTTCAAGATCACGGTGTCGCGATTGCTCACGGTTCTAATGACAAAATCTATCATCCTGTAACAGTTGCACAAGCTGCGGATGAATTGTTAAGTTTAGAAGGCATTGAAGCTTCTTACGTTGTAGCGAAACGTGAAGATAATCTAATTGGTATTTCAGCACGTTCATTAGGCGGTATTAATGTTCAATTAACAATGGAAGCCTTAGGTGGCGGAGGTCACTTAACAAATGCTGCAACGCAAATAAAAGGTGTCACTATAGAAGAAGCAATCGATCAATTACAACAAGCAATTACTGAACAAATGAGTAGGAGTGAAGATACATGAAAGTAATATTTACACAAGATGTTAAAGGTAAAGGTAAAAAAGGTGAAGTTAAAGACGTGCCAGTAGGTTACGCAAATAACTTTTTATTAAAAAATAAATATGCTGTTGAAGCAACACCAGGTAATTTAAAACAATTAGAACAACAAAATAAACGTGCTGAAGCGAATAGACAACAAGAAATCGATGATGCTAAAGCATTAAAAGCAAAATTAGAAGATATCGAAGTTGAAGTAAGTGCTAAAACTGGTGAAGGTGGTAAATTGTTTGGTTCTATTAGTACAAAACAAATTGCTGACGCATTAAAAAATCAACACGATATTAAAATTGATAAACGTAAAATGGATTTACCACACGGTATTCACGCGTTAGGTTATACTAATGTACCTGTTAAATTAGACAAAGAAGTTGAAGGTGCAATTCGCGTACACACTGTAGAAAAATAAAAAGATTTGGGACACAAATAGGTAGTCCACTCTTTTAAAAGCAATTCATAGAAAGATATAATGTTGCACTAGCATGTCGAAAATTTTAAGATGGATGGGTGTAATAATTGATGGATAATATGTATGGTCAAAGACAAATGCCCCATAACAATGAAGCTGAACAGTCTGTCTTAGGTGCAATTATTTTAGATCCAGAATTAATAGGTTCGACTCAGGAGGTATTACTTCCTGAGTCGTTTTATAGAGGAGCACACCAACATATCTTTAGAGCAATGATGAACTTAAACGAAGATGCTCATGAGATTGATGTCGTCACGTTAATGGAACAATTAACGAAAGAAGGTACGTTAAGTGAGGCTGGTGGCCCTCAATATTTAGCTGAATTATCGAATAATGTACCGACGACACGTAATATTGAATACTATAGAAATATAGTTGCTAATCTTGCGCTTAAACGTCGATTAATTCAAACAGCTGATAGCATTGCGAATGATGGGTATAATAATGAGCTTGAATTAGATGCTATTTTAAGTGATGCTGAAAAACGTATTCTTGAACTCTCAGCAAACCGTCAAAGTGATGGATTTAAAGATATTAGAGATGTCTTAGGTCAAGTATATGAGACTGCAGAAGAACTTGATCAAAATAGTGGGCAAACACCAGGTATTCCTACTGGATACCGCGATTTAGACCAGATGACTGCGGGCTTTAATAGAAATGATTTAATTATTTTAGCAGCCCGTCCTTCTGTAGGTAAGACTGCCTTCGCACTTAATATCGCTCAAAAAGTAGCCACTCATGAAGATAACTATACAGTAGGTATTTTCTCACTTGAAATGGGTGCCGATCAACTTGCGACACGTATGATTTGTAGTTCAGGAAATGTAGATTCTAACCGTTTAAGAACGGGGACAATGACAGAAGAAGACTGGAATCGATTTACGATTGCAGTAGGTAAATTATCAAGAACAAAGATTTTTATTGATGATACACCAGGAATTCGTATTACAGATTTACGATCAAAGTGTCGTCGTCTTAAACAAGAACATGGTCTGGATATGATTGTCATTGACTATCTACAACTTATTCAAGGGAGTGGCTCACGTTTTTCAGACAATAGACAACAAGAAGTCTCTGAAATCTCACGTACGTTAAAAGCCATCGCTCGTGAATTAGAATGTCCTGTTATCGCACTGAGTCAGTTATCTCGTGGCGTAGAACAACGTCAAGATAAACGACCAATGATGAGTGATATTCGTGAATCAGGATCAATTGAGCAAGACGCAGATATTGTTGCTTTCTTGTATCGTGATGATTACTATAATCGAGGCGATGGTGAAGAAGATGACGATAGTACGCAGTTCGAACCTCAATCCAATGACGATAATGGTGAGATTGAAATTATTATTGCTAAACAACGTAACGGCCCTACAGGCACAGTGAAGTTACACTTTATGAAACAATATAATAAATTTACAGACATTGATTATGCACATGCAGACATGTCATAAAATTTTTACCGTACATTATTATTATTTTTAATATAAATGTACGGTTTTTATTTTGTTTTTTAAAATTAAAGTTAAGTGAAGTATGTGTATTAAACATTTGTAAAACTGTCTTGAAATATTGATAAATTAACAATTTTAAAGGTTTTTTAATAAAATATACGTATTGATTTGATTGATATGAATGCTATTTTTAATGTTCGATTTTTATTTGCATTATATGAAACGTATTGATAGAATACTTAGTGGTTAATTGAGAAAACTTTGGAGGTGCTCACATGTCATCAATCGTAGTAGTTGGGACACAATGGGGAGACGAAGGTAAAGGTAAAATTACAGATTTCTTAGCAGAACAAGCAGATGTGATTGCGCGTTTTTCAGGTGGTAATAACGCAGGTCATACCATTCAATTTGGTGGAGAAACATACAAATTACATTTAGTACCATCAGGTATTTTTTATAAAGATAAATTAGCAGTGATTGGTAATGGCGTAGTTGTAGATCCTGTTGCATTATTAAAAGAATTAGACGCTTTAAATGAACGTGGTATTTCTACAGATAATCTACGTATTTCAAACCGTGCGCAAGTCATCTTACCGTATCACTTAGCACAAGATGAATATGAAGAACGTCGTCGTGGCGATAATAAAATTGGTACAACGAAAAAAGGTATTGGACCAGCTTACGTAGATAAAGCACAGCGTATTGGTATTCGTATGGCTGATTTATTAGAAAAAGACACATTTGAAAGACGTTTAAAAGAAAATATTGAAATTAAAAATGCATATTTCAAAGGGATGTTTAATGAAACTTGTCCACACTTTGATGAAATATTCGATGAATACTATGCAGCAGGTCAACGTTTAAAAGAATTCGTCACAGATACAGCTAAAATTTTAGATGACGCTTTCGTAGCTGATGAAAAAGTTTTATTTGAAGGTGCACAAGGAGTTATGTTAGATATCGACCATGGTACATATCCTTTTGTAACGTCAAGTAATCCTGTCGCAGGTAACGTGACAGTTGGAACTGGTGTGGGTCCAACTTTTGTATCTAAAGTGATCGGTGTATGTAAATCCTATACATCTCGTGTAGGTGATGGCCCATTCCCTACTGAATTATTCGATGAAGATGGTCATCATATTAGAGAAGTAGGTCGTGAATATGGAACGACAACAGGACGTCCTCGTCGTGTAGGTTGGTTCGACTCAGTTGTATTACGTCACTCTCGTCGTGTAAGTGGTATTACAGACTTATCTATTAACTCAATTGACGTTTTAACAGGTTTAGATACAGTTAAAATCTGTACAGCATATGAGTTAGATGGTGAAACAATCACAGAATATCCAGCAAACTTAGATCAATTACGTCGTTGTAAACCCATCTTCGAAGAATTACCTGGTTGGACGGAAGACATTACAGGTTGTCGTACATTAGAAGAATTACCTGAAAACGCACGTAAATACTTAGAACGTATTTCTGAATTATGTGGCGTTCATATTTCAATCTTCTCTGTAGGCCCTGACCGTGAGCAAACAAACCTATTAGAAAAATTATGGTAAGAAAAGCGTATAAACCTAGAGCAATAACGTGCTAAGAGCGAAAATCGGTTTTTGATTTTAGAGATTAGCATATGATGGATGAGAGAATTACGTTTCGAAGCCCGTTAATAATAAAACATTTAATTGTATACATCTAACGTTGTTAAAGTGACTCACTTTAGCAACGTTTTTTATATACATAAAATAAGATAATGATAACCATATCATTTAAATTTGAATATGAATTAATAATGTAAAAGTAAAGAAAAAAAGTATATTGTTATGTAATATACCTTCAAAACAACTCTTTTTTTCTAAAAATTAAGGAATTATAAAAAAATATTAAAATTATGTAAAAAAGTTCTTGTCTTTAAAATAAAAGCTATGCTATAATCTATCTTGTGCTTAAGAACGGCTCCTTGGTCAAGCGGTTAAGACACCGCCCTTTCACGGCGGTAACACGGGTTCGAGTCCCGTAGGAGTCACCATTTTAGGTCTCGTAGTGTAGCGGTTAACACGCCTGCCTGTCACGCAGGAGATCGCGGGTTCGATTCCCGTCGAGACCGTATTGCTTATCCAAAAGGGTAGGCATTTTTTTTATGCTTTTTTAATATTGCGTCTTTATTTTTATAAATATATAGACGTTATCATGAGTAAAACGATGTGCGTATTACAAATAGGTGACGTCGCAATATATTTTTAATATTTCTCTCTTTTTTTATACATCTTTTATATATCACTCTTAATTTTCAACGATTATCCTCTATCATCATTTTGTAACATTGTACCGTTTCTGTCTTCCTACGACTTTTGTCCAATATTCAAGGTGCTCAACTTATTTGTAATATAAAACGAGAGTGGTAAACTTTAAATTAATGTTATTCTATAATTTTAAATATGAAAATAGAATTAAGTGAATATTAATGTTAAATTATATAGTAGATAAACGTGCGTTAAGACGTAAGATAGCGCCATATAATACAGTTAATGTTTTACTCAAAATATAATAAACATTAAGGTTTAAACTACAATTTGAGAAATGAGGTTTATAGATATGGCTAGAAAAGTTGTTGTAGTTGATGATGAAAAGCCAATTGCGGATATTTTAGAATTTAATTTAAAAAAAGAAGGCTATGAAGTTCATTGCGCTTATGATGGTAATGATGCAGTCGATTTAATTTATGAAGAAGAGCCAGACATCGTATTGTTAGACATTATGTTACCAGGTCGTGATGGTATGGAAGTATGTCGTGAAGTACGTAAAAAATACGAAATGCCAATTATTATGTTAACAGCGAAAGACTCAGAAATTGATAAAGTATTGGGCCTTGAATTAGGTGCTGATGATTATGTGACGAAACCATTTAGTACACGTGAATTAATTGCACGTGTGAAAGCAAACTTAAGACGTCACTATTCTCAACCTGCGCAAGAATCTGAAGGTACAACGAATGAAATTGCGATTAAAGATATCGTGGTTTATCCCGATGCTTATTCAATTAAAAAACGTGGTGAGGATATTGAATTAACACATCGTGAATTTGAATTATTCCACTATCTTTCAAAACATATGGGTCAAGTTATGACACGTGAACACTTATTACAAACGGTTTGGGGCTACGATTATTTTGGAGACGTGCGTACAGTGGATGTAACCATTCGTCGTTTAAGAGAAAAAATTGAAGACGATCCATCTCATCCAGAATATATTGTGACACGTCGAGGCGTTGGATACTTCCTCCAACAACATGATTAGGAGTTGCAAACGATGAAGTGGCTGAAACAACTCCAATCCCTTCACACAAAACTCGTTATTGTTTATGTCTTACTGATTATTATTGGAATGCAGATTATTGGTCTGTATTTCACTAATAGTTTAGAAAAAGAATTAACAAATAATTTCATGAAGAATATTAAACAATATGCGACACAACTCGAAGTCAATATTGAGCGTATTTATAAAGACAATCCTTCAAATGCACAAAAGGAAGTTCAATCGCTACTGAATGAATACGCTAACCGACAAGAGATTGAAGAAATCCGCTTTATTGATAAAGATCAAATTATAATGGCTACAGCGAAGTTATCATCACATAGCTTAATTAATCAAAAAGTGAATGATAACTCTGTTCAAAAAGCAATCTCTCTTGGCGAAGCAAATAGTCATAACGTCTTAAAAGACTATGGTCATGGTAAAGAACGGATTTGGATTTACAACTTACCAGTTAAGAATAGCAATGATGTGATCGGTAATATTTACATAGAGTCAAATATTAATGATGTATATAACCAGCTTAACAATATTAACCAAATCTTTATTATTGGTACGGCTATTTCCTTATTTATCACGGTTATACTCGGTTTCTTTATTGCGCGAACGATTACGCGACCGATTACAGATATGCGTAACCAAACAGTTGAAATGTCGAAAGGGAACTATACACAGCGTGTTAAGATTTATGGTAATGACGAAATTGGTGAACTTGCGCTTGCGTTTAATAATCTTTCTAAACGTGTACAAGAAGCCCAAGCGAATACAGAAAGTGAGAAACGTCGACTCGATTCTGTCATCACACATATGAGTGATGGTATCATTGCGACGGATCGACGTGGTCGTATTCGTATTGTGAATGATATGGCGATTAAAATGTTAGGTATGGCGAAAGAAGATCTCATTGGTTATTACATGCTAAATGTTTTAAAAATAGAAGGCGATTTTTCATTAGAAGAAATTCAAGAGAATAATGATAGTATCTTAATTGATATGAACGAAGAAGAAGGTATTATTGCACGTGTCAACTTTAGCACGATTGTACAAGATACGGGATTTGTTAATGGTTATATCGCCGTATTACACGATGTTACAGAGCAACAACAAGTGGAACGTGAACGTCGCGAATTCGTTGCCAATGTATCACACGAATTACGTACGCCGTTAACATCAATGAACAGTTATATTGAAGCACTTGAAGAAGGCGCTTGGAAAGATGAAAATCTTGCGCCATCGTTCCTTTCAGTCACACGTGAAGAAACGGTACGTATGATTCGACTAGTAAATGACTTACTTCAATTATCTAAAATGGATAATGAGACAGAACAAATTACAAAAGAAATTGTCGACTTTAATATGTTTATTAATAAAATTATTAATCGACATGAAATGGCAGCGAAAGATACAACGTTTGTACGTGAAATTCCAAATGAAACGATTTTCACAGAAATAGATCCAGATAAGATGACACAAGTATTTGATAACGTCATTACGAATGCGATGAAATATTCTCGTGGAGATAAACGTGTCGAGTTCCACGTGAAACAAAATGCACTTTATAATCGAATGACCATTCGTATTAAAGATAATGGCATCGGTATTCCAATTAATAAAGTAGATAAAATCTTTGATCGCTTCTACCGCGTAGATAAAGCACGTACACGTAAAATGGGTGGTACAGGTCTTGGACTGGCCATTTCAAAAGAAATTGTCGAAGCACATAATGGTCGTATCTGGGCAAACAGTGTTGAAGGACAAGGCACATCGATATTTATTACACTTCCATGTGAAGTGATAGACGACGGTGATTGGGATGAACAGTAAGGAACATATTAAATCAGTTATCCTTTTTCTTTTAGTCATGATGAGTATTGTCCTTACGTATATGATTTGGAACTTTACTCCAGATTTAAATAATTTAGACAGCGCGGATAGTAAAAAAAATAATACTAAAACCATTGGTAAACCTTTAGCTGCAAAGATGGACACAGTGATTTCACCTTATCAAGTTGTGTCAGTTAAAGGGGATAAAGTAAAAGGATTGACACCATCAAGATCTCAACTCGCTCAAGTTATTGATCCACTCAAAGATCATGAAGTGAGTAAAGTAGAATTGATGCAAAAAGGGTATAACTTGCAAACTCCGATATTAGACCATGATTTTGTCGTGTTGGATTTTACGTATGATATGCCATTAACAACCTATTTAGGTCAAGTACTTAATAACTCAGCTAAAATTCCTAAACATTTTAGTTTTAATCGAATTTTAATTGATAAAAATCCTAAGGGTGATTTAGAATTATATGCGTTGAGTAAACATCATCAACAAGTCATGAAAGTGACGATAGACGCTAAGGTAACGCCATTTACTAAAACCATTCATCATTTAGAAAAAGATATGGAAACCTATTCGGAAGTGATTACGAATAAGACGACGATTGATAAATCGACGCATATTTTTGCGCCGAAACATCCAAAAGACCTACGCTCATATCGTATGGTATATGATACGATTTCAGTCGAAACGATGAACTCAATTTTATTTGATGATTCTGTCATTATTCGAAGCGGAAAAAGTGGTTCAACCACATATAATAATAATACCGGCGTCGCAAACTATAATGATGACAGTAAAAAGTACCATTATAAAAACTTATCGGAAGATGAATCTGGTTCGAAAGATATGGATACTTCCATCCCAAGTACATTCGAATATATTAATAATCATGGTGGTTTCTTTAACGATGATTTCCGTCTGTTCAATACGGATAATATGTCAGGAGAATTAACCTATCAATTATTCCTCAATGGACATCCTACATTTAATGATCAGCAGTTAAATGAAATTAACGTGACTTGGGGAGAAAAAGGAATTTATGACTATAAACGTGCCCTTCTACGTTCAAGCGTGCCTTTAGAAGGTGCAACGACATCATTAGATAGTTTGGAAACTGTGCGTGCGTCACTTGCGAACAATCATAATATTGATTTTGAAAAAATATCGAATATGATCGTTGGCTATAAAGAAGATGATAAGCCAGATAAAGATGACATCGAAGTACAACGTAATAGTGAATTTATTCCAACGTGGTATGTTGAGTATGATGGTGAATGGTATGTATATCAGGATGGGAGGCTTGAATAAATGAACTGGAAACTAACCAAAACATTGTTTATTTTCGTGTTTGTTCTAGTCAATATTTTTCTCATTCTGATTTATATTAATAAGGTGACTAAATCGCAAATTAATGAAACTGAAAGCGATAATGAAGTAAACTTCCAGCAAGAAGAGATTAAAGTATCGACAGATGTATTAAATAAAGATGTAAGTGGTACGAAGATGCAAATGATTACTGCTACTTCTAAAAACTTTAAATCATACGCTGAAAATAAATCTTCATTAGAAACAAGTGATTCTGGTTTCACAGTAAGCGGTGACGTAGACAATACTGTAAATGTAAGTGATCGTAATCTCAGCGATTTAAAAGATTACATTATCAATCATATTTATAATGGTAAGGTCTATCAACTTGGCGATATTAATTCAAATACAGTCACTTACGAACAAACGTATGATGGGTACCCATTGCTTAATAACAATAAAGCACGCCTTCGCTTTAATATAGACGATGGTAAAGCGACAATGTATAAACAAACATTAATGAGTAAAATTGAACCTGCAAAAGGTGACAATAATCCTAAGAAGCAAGTCATTACGCCGCGTAAAGCAATTGAAAGCTTGTATTTCAATCGTTATTTAAAAGCTGGCGATGAAGTATTAGATGCAAGATTAGGATATTACTCAGTAGTAAGAGAAACCAACGTTCAATTACTACAAGCAAACTGGGAAATCAAAGTGAAACATAAAGGTAAAGAAGAAACGAAAAAATATTATGTTGAAGCCACTTCAGTCAATCCTAAAGTGATTGATAACTAAAAAGTGATTCATTTTAAATAGAGCAAAATGACGGTCAAATTTGCCCGTTGTTTTGCTCTTACATATTTAATATAAACAGAGAATTGGAATTTCTAGTTACAGGTTGGTATAGTATAATATAAAAGTACTTTTAGAGCGGAAAGTTTCGAACAGAGATACAAGTTCGAAACTATATTTTTTTAGAAAAAGAGTAAATATAAAATAATTAGACTGAAGGCACTCTAAATAATTAAAATTTAAGATAAAGAGAAAGGATGAACCATCTTGATTCGAATGAGCGTATTAGCAAGCGGTAGTACAGGAAACGCGACTTATGTAGAAAGTGAGAAAGGCAGTCTATTAGTAGATGTTGGTCTTACGGGTAAAAAGATGGAAGATTTATTTAGTCAGATTGATAGAGATATGAAGAATCTGAATGGCATCCTAGTGACACATGAACATAGCGACCATATTAAAGGACTTGGCGTCATTGCACGTCGATATGGTTTACCAGTGTATGCGAATGAAAAAACGTGGAAAGCGATTGAGAAAAAAGATGATAAAATTCCAATGGATCAAAAATTTATTTTCAATCCATATGAAACAAAATCGATTGCAGGTTTTGATATAGAATCGTTTAATGTTTCTCATGATGCGATTGATCCACAATTTTACATTTTCCATAATAACTATAAAAAATTTACAATGATTACAGATACCGGCTATGTGTCAGATCGAATGAAAGGTATGATTCAAGGTAGTGACGCTTTTATGTTTGAAAGTAATCATGATGTAGATATGTTACGCATGTGTCGTTATCCTTGGAAGACGAAACAGCGTATTTTAAGTGATATGGGACATGTGTCAAATGAAGATGCAGGACATGCGATGGCGGATGTGATTACAGGTCATACGAAACGTATCTATCTGTCACACTTATCTCGTGATAATAATATGAAAGATTTAGCACGCATGAGTGTTGGACAAGTATTAAATGAACATGATATCGATACTGAAAAAGAAGTATTATTATGTGATACAGATAAAGCACAAGCGACACCGATTTACACGTTATAAAATTGAAATGAAGTATGAAGCTTAATGAAAGCCTTAAGAAAATATGAGGTTTTTATTAAGCTCTTTTTTTGGAAAAATTAAAGTTATTATCTAACAATTTGGACTATACATGAATATTCATTAAAAAGTGGATAATTAGAGTGATTTATTTAGAATCTGTGAATAAATATAAAAGACGGTCGTGAAGTTATCCCCAA
Organism: Staphylococcus sp. SUC_1.2; assembly: GCF_026222585.1. Lineage (NCBI taxonomy): Bacteria > Bacillati > Bacillota > Bacilli > Caryophanales > Staphylococcaceae > Staphylococcus > Staphylococcus sp. SUC_1.2. The sequence goes on from NZ_JANJPM010000014.1 coordinate 25,001, forward strand.
ATTTAAAGAAAGTTATCCACTATTGTGAATAATACACACAGAAATACTCACATTATACACATACTTATCCACAAAAATAGTATATAAATGACATTTTTTGTAGATAAATCTCAAATTTTCCACAGAATTTATATACATTCCTGTTATAATTAGAGGGAATTCTGTTAACAAGTTGATAACTTGTGGATAAGTAGAATAACTATTATCAACACGGAGGACTATAATGAAGATTACTATTTTAGCTGTCGGCAAATTAAAAGAAAAATACTGGAAACAAGCGATTGCTGAATATGAAAAAAGACTCGGTGCATATTCTAAAATTGAGATGATTGAAGTGCCGGATGAAAAAGCACCCGAAACTATGAGTGATAAAGAGATTGAACAAGTCAAAGAAAAAGAAGGACAACGATTATTAGCCAAAATTAAACCACAAGCCACCGTTATTACATTAGAAATACAAGGTAAAATGTTGTCATCAGAAGGTTTAGCTAAAGAACTACAACAACGTATGACACAAGGGCAAAGCGACTTCGTCTTCGTCATTGGAGGATCAAACGGACTACATCAAGACGTCTTAAATCGTAGCAACTACGCACTCTCATTCAGTAAAATGACCTTCCCACACCAAATGATGCGCGTCGTCTTAATTGAACAGGTGTATCGAGCATTTAAGATTATGAGAGGCGAAAGTTATCATAAGTAGGTGGAGGAATATTTAGCATTTAAGTAAAAACAATATAGAAATTATTTTCGCATCATTAATTTATGATTGATGAAAAACCTGTTAGTTCTTCTCTATCATTATATTATTTTACACAAATGAGGTGTATTCTTGGAAATATCAAATTTTAGTATTATTTTAGAGCAAGTTTTAAAATATTCAGCGTATTTATATAAAAACTTCAGTTTCCCATTACTTTTATTGATTGTAATTTTAGTATTTAGAAAAGAAATTACAGGTTTATTAAATAGGATTCATCAAATTAATTTTGAAAATAATGCAGGTAAAGTAAGTGTTTCATTAGCAGAAATTGCTCATTTAAAAGATGCAATGGAAGTATCTGAAAGTTTCCAAATTCGTCACTTAGGTGGAGAAGATCCAAGAGATAATATTCACTTAGGAGCAGGGCAAAATATAGCAGAAGAAAATAATAAATTTAATGAGTACTTTTCTTTGATTAATTTACCAGAAAAGGTTTTTAAAGAAGTTGCGAAAAATGGTCATTTTAAAACCATTGAACATTTATATAATGCTTTTGAATTTCTTACAAAAGACTTTCAAAATGAGAACTATGAACCAACTAAAATTATTAAAAGTATTTACGATACAGTTAGAGATATTGATAGGAATGGCGGCTATCTTTTGGACGATGATCTTGTTTATAGATATAGAAGTTTTATTCAATTAGCTTATTTAGAACTTATGCAAAACAATGAAATAGAAAGTGAAGATTAATATATTTTAAATTCAATGAGGTAAGATATGGACAAATTTAAAGAAAAAGTAAATGAACTGGAATTAATTGAGGCTACTAAATATTATTCAGAATTTATAGAAGGCTTTAAAAAAATTCGAGATTGGGCTGCAAATGAAAATCTAAAAAATGAAGAGAAATTGGCACAATATGAGATTGAAATTTTCTCTTTATGTGAGAGAAACCCTATTTTATCAAAAAATAAAAAGGAAAGAAGGTTTTCAGCGGTAATTAGTTTTGCTGATGGTAGAGAGTGGCCAGATATTCAAAATTTTACTGATAACCAAATCGAATACTATGAGCAAAGGTTAAATGAGACAAACAATTTATTTTTAAAAGTAAGATATTCCGATTTCTTATTTGAGTATGGTAATAATAAAATAGCTAAAAATAAATATGAGATTTCACAGTCTTTACTAACTAGCCTAGTTTATATTTGTGAACATTATAGTGAAGCTAGTAACTATGACTCAGTGATATCTAGATTGGTTGAAGTATCTCTTCTAATGGGAAATAAGAAAGAACTCAAAAAAGCTGTCGAATTAATTTATCTAAAAATTAATGAATTTGATAATAATAATGAATATAGAAGGGTATATGAACTTTCGGAACTTACAAGAGAAATTTTAAAATCTAACCACAAAAAAATAATTTTAGAAGAATATTCAAATAAAATTATAATTGTGTTAGAAAAAGCTATTAAAAAATATTTTGAAGATAAAGATTATCAATCTCATATAATATTTTGTGAAGAACTTATTCAATACAGAAGATTCAGTTTAATCTCTTCTGAAAAAATAAATGAATTGGAAAAAGAAATTGGAAAAAGCTACGAGTTAGAGGCAGAATACCAACAAGGAAGAAAAGATAAGAGTTTATTGGTAAAAGCACATTTTTTAGAAAAAGCTATGAAACATTATAGCGAAATTGGAGAAAGAGAAAAATTTAATGAGATGAAAATTTTAGTAAAAAAAACCTACGAAGAATACGAAAAAAGTAATGAAATGAGTCTAATAAGAATTCCAATAGAATTTCCAGAAGAGGAAATTGATAAAATCGTTGAATGTTTTATTTCGTCAGATATACAAAATTCGTTAGATGAAATAGCAAACAGTAATGACTTAATACCTAAAATCACAGTAATTGAAGAGCAAGTTGATAAGTTAAGTAAAGAGTTTTCTTTGCAAGATTTAATTTCAAAAGGTTTATTGAATGATGGAAAAAAAATAGTGGAAACTACTACAAAAGAAAATAATAAAACAATCAATTTTAATATTAATTATATGCATTATTTAAATATTAATGTTGAATTACTTCTTAAAGCTATTTTTGATAAATTAATATTAGAATTTGAAATTTCTACTGAAGATTTCATGCAAAAATTTAATAGGTGGGAACTACTAGATAATAAAAATATTCCTTTTATAGAACATGGAATATCTCGATTTTTAGAAAAGGATTATTTGAGTGCTTTGCATATTTTAGTCCCTCAATTTGAATCTACAGTTAGAAGAATGTTTTCTAAAGCTGGCTATTCAACTACATCTATTAGGAAAGGAAATACGCAACAAGAAGTAACATTCAATGAATTTTTACTCAGAGATGAGGTGAAATCTGCCTTTGGAAATGATGTACATAAACTAATTCAAATTGTAATGGTTGAACAGTCAGGGCTGAATTTACGCAATGAAATAGCTCATGGGTTAATAGAATTTTCGAAAATAAATTATACGAAATGTATTTTAATTGTTTATTTATTTTTGGTATTAACTAGATATAATATTGAAAAAATGACTAAGTGATAATTAATATATAATCTTTTTGGAGGACATATCATGAAATTAGAAGAGTTGCTACTAATCACACAAAAACCATTAATCGATTATTCAAAAAATAAAAAATTCTTAGAAGGATCACGTTTATTTGATTTTGAGGAAAGGATGAATGAAAGAAAAATTCCAAAAATTCTAAATAATAGCGATAAGTACCATCTTGTTGAAATAGCTAACTATGATAATTTAATAATTATTGATAATGATGTTATAAATGGTAATGAATTAATTAAAGTGTGTCAATGTATTGACTTTGATAGTAACATAATGAGCTATTTACGAAATTTGATTGTGAAGGGTGAGTATGAGAGTGATTTCTTTAAAATTTTAACTAATATAAAAAAAAGTAAACAACAAATAAGCTGCGTACCTTACTTAATAGAAAATGGAAATAATATTCATAGTATAAATAAAATAGTTTCATATGAAACTATTTTATCATTTTCAATATTTGATAGGATAAGTCAATTTGATTTTGAAAGTCGTAATTTCTCAAGATATTTTAATGATTCAGAAGTAATTTTAGATACAGATGATAGATACTATCATATGTTGAATATACAAGATTCAAATATTCTACAATTTCAATCAATTTATCTATTAGTTTTAATGGCATTTTATATAAAAAATAGTAGTAAAAAATCAGCAGAAAATAAAATTTTTTACTTGATTCAAAATTTTATTAAAGAAACTGAAAATAAATTAGCATACTCAGAGTTAGAGTTAAGTGTTATTTTTGACTACATAAATAATGATGAAAATAATATATTTAAATCTACCAATTTGAATAGTAAAAATTTATTGAGTAAATTAAAAGGTATTGCTTGGGATTTATTTCATATTAGAACGTCAGAAGACCAAATCGCTCTAAGAAATACTAATAGTAAAGAAGTTTTTTTACATTCAATTTTTACAGCAGATAAGGGTTTGAGTAATGTGATAAATAACTATTCAATAAGCAGGATGCTAGCGTATGAAGAAAAATTATATGTATATAGAGAAAATAATATATTTAAAAAATTATCAAAAGATAAAGCTTCTAAAATACAAGAATTGTTAGGAAAAGATAGAGATATACGAATTTCTAATGTAAGAGAAGCAAAGTACAGCATAAAAGAAAATATTGAGATGTATGAAAAATATATTAATAAAATTATTTCAAAATAGAATTATTAGAGTTGATTATAAAGAATATAAAGTATTAAGATATTATAATAATTTTTACTTTAGTAATTTCATTGATAAGGGGAAGCGTATCATAAGTGATGCGGTTTTTGAGACGTAATTTTATGATATAAAGCAGAGTTTATTAAATTTTATTAATTACTTTTTAATAAGAATTAATTCTAGTTGATATATTATGATGTGAAACACAAAATAATAATTTGTAATTTTTTGTAGACTATTTAAAAAATAGTGTATATAAGTATTGAGTTCATGTATTAACTGTCTTTTTTTACCGTTCATCAAGTATAAGGATGTAGATGTTTGTTGGATAATGTCTTCGGATGTTTTTAAAATTATCATTAAATTAGATGGTATCTGATCTTGAGTTTTATTTTTAGTGTATGCATATTTTAAAAAATTTTTAATTTCTGTTATTTGACTCTCTTTTAATTTGACACCTTCATCAATAAATGTGTTAAGTATATCTTCATTTGTACTTAAATCATCAAAATTTGCCAACAAATATTTGTACGTCTCTAAATCATTATGTTTGAGTTCCGCTTTGCTATTCCATAATTCTAAACCATTTGGTAGAAAGACCAAGCTGTGAATTTGCTCCCCCCATATAGCTGAATTTAAATCAGTGAGTTGATTATTTTTTTCAACACAGAAATGTAATTTTGGAATGAGGAGTCGAAATTGCACTTCTACTTGCTGTACTTTTCTTTTGTTTTCAATAAAATTGCTACACCATACTGCTATCAAACCGCCAATTATTGTGCACACTCCTCCAATGATTGTAGATAAAATTGACAATATATTACATACCTTTCTTAGAGGTTTATTAACATCTATTTTGAATTTAAAAATATTACTTTGGTAGCGTTATAACTTATTTAACAAATTAGAGAAAAATTGAATGATCGATTGAATAATTTCTACAATACTATCCCATATGCGTTGAAGGAGATTTCTATTTTCTTCTGTATTCAAATCTTTGGCTTTATCCTTCGCTTTATTCAATAAATCATCTGAGTTTTTTTCAATATTTTTTAATACATCTTTTGCATTTTGCTTAAATGCTTTAGGATCGGAAGTTAAGGCATTAGAGTTTGCCACATTAACCATATTATTATTAATCATTTGAATTTGATTATCTGATAATATCTCTGATAACCCACGCTCATCGAGGACTTTATTAACAGTGTCTTCAACTTGTTGTTGTGTGATTTGTTTATCTTGATTTTGTTTAATATCTGCAAGTTGTTCTTTAATATCTGCTATAGAAGCATTTAAAGCTTCATCTGAATATCCATCTTTACCTTTATTTTCTTCCGAAATTGTACCTAAGTCATTCATTTCTTGGTTTGAATTTTGAATATCTTCAGTATTTAGATCGTTACCTTTTTCTTCATAAGCTTTATAAATACCTGCTAAAGCACCTTCACCCGTTACTGGTTCTACAGAAGCTATATGTATTTCTGCATTTTTAATTCCTGCTGTAATTGCAGCATTTTGATATTGTTCGGATGTCACTTTTGTAATGTGATCTGGTGTATCAATTTTCACATCAACACCTTTACCCCATTTTTTATGTTCAATTGTTGCACTTGAATAAATATAACTTAGATTACTGCTGTTTGGGATATAATTACTCACATCATTGACATTAACACTATAAGTTTCATAGTTATCATCAACCCCTAGATCATCCTCAGTTTGTTGTAAATCTTGCCCTTCTAAGTCAGCGCCTTTAATAAAAACAGGTTCATCCCAATCCTCTTTATTATCAGCCGCTTTAATAACTCCTGTTGCTGATAACAATAATGTAGCTACTGCTAAACTAGTTAATGTTTTTTTCATTTTTAATGCACCTTCCCTTAAATTAATACAATTTATACATCAACTTTGATTAATCATAACCAATAACATTTTTGCTTACCTCTTTAATCATTTCAGGGTCAGATTGTGTCATATCGTATTTATAAATTTGATTAAATCTTGGATTATAAATACCGATATAACGTATATTTTCAAACATAGATTTTTGAGAAGCTTTGCCCATTAAATAATAAATGACTAATTGAAGTGTACTATTTTTCTGTGGCAGTTGTTTGGAAACTTTAAAATCCCACAAGGTGTCCTCTGTTAAAAAGTCTCCATCTCCAGCATTAATAATGCTTGTATATCCACCCTCAAATGTGAAACCATCCACCTTAACTTCACCAACTCGATCAAAAAATGAAAGACTTCTATTTATAAGTGATTTTATATTAAGAATTGTATCTTGATTAGGGATCTTAGCTTCTTTAGGTGTTCTTCCTGCCCTATATACTATATCGTAATTTACCAACTGACATGCTTTAATAATAGATAGATCATCATTATCATTAATATCTTTTAACAATGATTCGGCTGTTTGTAATTCCCCAGCTAATTTTGCGCCAGTTAACGATATGGAAAATGATTTTTCTTTGTCTTGATTAGTCATCATACGAGTAAGGTAGTCTACGACTAAGCCAATTGTTTGAGGTGCTATATTTTCATTTTTTGTATCTATAAATGTTTCTGGTTCTAGTTGCTTAACTTCAAATGATTTTCTGTTTAAATATCCACCACGGGGTTGTTTAATTTGTGAAATTCTTTGTGTAACACTAACCAATTAAAGACTCCTTTTGATAATAATGTTTTTATATTTATGAAGCGTTTGAAGTTTCTTTGTCATTTCCTGAACCTTTTGATTCAACATCTTGGGTTTGTTCATTTTCATAGTTTTTACCATCAGTATTTTCATCATTGTTTTGGTTGTTATTTTCTTGTGTTGCATCTTCTGCTGTGTATTTAGATTGCTCATCCTCTTCATTATACTCTGAAGTATTTACATCTTCACTCGATGCACCCGCACCAGCAATTGCAATTTTGTTGGACATGTTGAACATTCCTTATTTTTCTTATATTCTATCTATTTCCACTAAAATATGTTAAAAATATAGTCTAAATTACATAGATTTAAGCTACTAATCATTTTCTGATGATTTGTCTTGTGCTTGTTGATCCTCAGAAGACGATGATTCTTCTTGCACATTATCATCATTATGATTAGATTCCGTACCTTCTTTATCTTCCGATGATTGATTTTTGGTGTTTGTTTCTTCTTGATTGTCATTAGTAATTTGATTATTGTCTTCTTGATTTTGACCATACTTTTGTTCTTTAGCTTTATTAAATTGTTTCATTTCTTCATCAGTTGCATTAGTATAACTATCTATGACTTCTCCACGATATTTATTAACCTTAATTGTTTGTGTTAATGCAGGTCCAGCAACTGTTCCGTTTTTAAAATTAACAAAATAAGCTTCATTATTTGTTGCATTTTTATCAATATAAAATCCACTTTGTTCTCGTCCAGAATTTAAATATTTTTTAGCATAAATTTTAGCTACATTTAATGCATGATATTCACTTATAGGTTTTTTATTTATTGGAGGTTGTTGATCATTTTCTTTAGCTGTTGAAGATTTACTAATATTTTGATTATTGATATTATTCTCTGACTCATTTTGCTCATTTGATGAGTTTTTATCATTTTGTGCCACTTTTGATTGTTGTGGATCATTCGAACTTTTTTTATCTTTATCATCTAAATTCAGGTTTAAGCTACATCCACTCAAAATTATTGTAAAAGCTAATGCACTACTAATTAATTTATTATAAATCATTTATAAATCACCTTTAAAAAGCATATTTATTTATATCGTACCCTAAAAGGATAGTTTTTAACATTTAATGTGAAAATATATTATATGAAATTTTTTATTTAATTAATGTATAGATTGGATGAATAAGTGACAGAACGAATAGATTTATTTATATATGTATCTATTGTAATTGCCTCATTAATCGATTGATTAATGAGTTTTTTAAGTAATTTAGTGAAATATCATCAACCTAATAAATAGGATTTATGAATATGTTAATAAAAAACACAGCATACAATATTAATTATTACTAAATTTTGATATATTTAAAGAAAGATTAAGTTTAGGGTGAATGAATGAATGGCTTATCAAAGTGAATATGCATTAGAAAATGAAGTGCTACAACAACTTGAGAGTTTAGGATACGAACGAGTAAATATACATAACGTTGAACAACTACATGATAATTTTCGGAACATTATCAATGAACGTCATAAGGATAAATTAAATGGGAAACCGCTGACGGATCGTGAGTTTGAACGTTTAATGACAGGGATTAACGGTAAGTCTGTCTTTGACAGTGCGATGCAATTACGCGATCGCTATGTACTAAAGAGAGATGATGATACGGATCTTTACATAGATTTCATGAACTTAAAACAATGGTGTCAGAATAAATTCCAAGTAACTAATCAAATCAGTGTGAAAGATAAGTATAAAAGTCGTTATGATGTGACGATTTTGATTAATGGTCTACCATTAGTTCAAATAGAATTGAAGCGTAGCGGGGTAGCGATTACGGAAGCTTTTAATCAAATTGAGCGTTATCGTCGTCAAAACTATACGGGTTTATTCCGATACATACAATTATTTGTCGTTAGTAATAAAATGGAAACACGCTACTACGCCAATAGTGATCGTGAAATCTTTAAGGGACAAATGTTTTATTGGAGTAATGAACAAAATGAGCGTATTAACTATCTTAAAGACTTTATTGAAGATTTCTTAGAACCATGTCACATTGCTAAGATGATTAGTCGTTATATGGTCGTCAATGAAACAGATAAAATTCTAATGGCCTTACGTCCTTATCAAGTCTATGCAGTGGAAGCTATTTTAAATCGTGCATTAGAAACAAATAACAATGGTTACATTTGGCATACCACAGGTAGTGGTAAAACACTGACCTCTTTTAAAGCGAGTCAATTATTATCGCGAGAAGAAAATATTAAAAAAGTAATTTTCTTGGTCGACCGTAAGGACTTAGATAATCAAACGTTAGCTGAATTTAATAAATTCCAAGAAGACTCGGTTGATTTTACGGATAATACGCGTAAATTATTGAGACAGTTAGTCGATCCAACTTTACCTTTAATTGTGACAACGATTCAAAAAATGGCGAACGCAGTGAAGTCCAATCATTCAGTAATGGAATCATATAAACAAGATAAAGTGATTTTTATTATTGATGAATGTCATCGTACGCAATTTGGAGATATGCATCGTTTAATTAAGCAACATTTTGAAAATGCACAGTATTTCGGATTTACGGGGACACCACGTTTTGAAGAAAACAAGAGTCAAGATGGCCGAGCTACAGCGGACATTTTTGATAAATGTTTACACCACTATCTCATTAAAGATGCTATTAGAGACCATAATGTACTTGGATTTTCCGTTGAATATAATCAAACGTTTAATTCACATGAAGATTTAGACGAAGAATATATATCAAAAATTAATACGTCAGAAATTTGGATGGCAGATGAACGTATTGAAGCTGTTTGCCGACATTTAATTTCAAATTATCATAAGAAAACAGATAACGGAAATTACACGTCTATGTTTGCGGTTCAAAGTATTCCAATGGCGATTAAATATTATGATACATTCCAAAGACTAAAAACCGAAGGTGTTCATGATTTAAATGTTGCAACTATTTTTACGTATCAGGCTAATGAAGATGCACAAGAGGATGACAATCATGTTCATTCAAGAGAAGTGCTCGACCGCATTATGAATGATTATAATCAAACATTTAAAACGAACTATAATACAGATAATTTCGAAGGCTACTTTTCTGACGTATCTAAGCGTATGAAAGAAGTGGTTCGTGATGACAAGATTGATATTCTTATTGTAGTTAATATGTTTTTGACTGGTTTTGATAGTAAGAAACTGAATACCCTTTACGTTGATAAAAACTTGAAACATCATGATTTAATTCAAGCCTATTCAAGAACGAATCGCGTTGAAAAAGAACGTAAACCTTACGGTAATATTGTATGTTATCGTGATTTAAAAAAACAAACGGATGAAGCCATTGAAATTTTCTCACAAACAGATAATACAGATACAGTATTAAGTCTGTCTTACGAAGAATATTTAGATAATTTCAGAGATATCTTGCAAAACGTTTTTCAACTAGCGCCAACGCCTTTAGATGTCGATAAATTAGAGGCTGAGGATTTAAAAAAAGAATTTGTTATTTCATTCCGTGAATTATCGAATACTTTAATCAAATTAAAAACCTTTGATGAATTTCAATTTACAGAAAATGAACTTGGCATTGCAGAACAAACGTATGAAGATTATAAAGGGAAATACCTAAATATCTATGAAGAAGTCGTGCGTGTTATAAAAGGAGATAACGATGACGCTGTTTCTGTCTTAAATGATATTGATTTCCAAGTTGAATTAATGCGTAATGATTTGATTAATGTGAAGTATATTATGGATCTTATTGGTCAAATTAATCTATCTGATGCAAAAGCACGTGATGAAAAACGTCATCAAATTCATAAGTTATTAGATAAAGCCGATGATCAACAATTACGTTTGAAAGCTGATTTGATTCGTAGCTTCTTAGATAAAGTTGTTCCATCACTAAAAGAAGATTCCGATATTAATGAAGCTTACTATGAATTTGAAGACAAAGAAAAAACCAAAGAAATTGATGCATTTGCAGAACAAAAAGCCTTTTCTGCTATGTTACTTAACGAAGCTGTTAATGAGTATGAATATAGTGGTAATATCGATCGTAAATCTATCGGTCAAAATATATCAGAGCCTTTTATGAAACGTAAAAGAAAAACCGACCAAATTATACAATTTATTGAAGATACAGTTGAAAAATATGGTATGATTGAATAATTTTTATAAAATCCTTGTATTTTTTCTTTACTACAAGGATTTTTTGTTATATACTCAATTTGTAGTAATAAAAAAATACAAAAAGAAGGTGAGTCAAATATCTCAATTATTTACGTTTCATAATGGTTCTTTAATCAATCGACTTGAGACCGTAGAAACTTCTCAGGGCATAACATTACCTATCTACGATCAACGTATGATGGAGTTCGATGATGGAGTTTTTCAACCGACAACACATCAACCTAAGCATGTAACACTAAGCACAAAACATCAAGCCAAGATGGTGCATACGGGTGATATCGTGATTAATATGATGACGAGTGAGTGTGTCATTGTGAGTCAACAACATCATGAAAGTATTCTACCTTATAATTATACACATATTGAAATTGACACAGCACACATCGATGCTAATTATTTTGTCTATTGGATGAATGCATCATCTCAAGCGAAGAGTCAGTTAAATCAATTTAAGCAAGGAGGTTCATTAGTCAAAAAATTAACGTTGAATCAACTTAAACAACTTAAGATGACGCTACCTCCATTAGAACAACAACAGCGTATAGGAAAACTTGATGAACGACGTAGACACTTAAAGTATTTACAAGCGAAACGAACTTACTTAATGGACCAATTTTTATCAGAATATTTATTTAAGGAGGACATATAAATGTCAACAACGGAAAAACAAAGACAACAGCAAGCCGAATTACAAAAGAAATTATGGAGTATTGCGAATGATTTACGTGGAAACATGGATGCAAGCGAGTTTAGAAATTATATTTTAGGACTTATCTTTTATCGATTCTTATCAGAAAAAACAGAAGAAGAAGTAGCTGAGTTATTAAAAGAAGACAACATTTCATATGCAGACGCTTGGAAAGATGAAGAATATCGTGAAGCGTTACAACAAGAATTAATTAATTTAATTGGTTTTGTGATTGAACCTCAAGATTTATTTAGTCACTTAATTCAGAAAATTGAAACTCAAACATTCGAAATCGAAGATTTACATAAAGCGATTAATAAAATCGAAGAATCAACACGTGGTGAAGATAGTGAAGAAGACTTTGATCATTTATTCGCTGATATGGATTTAAACTCGACACGTTTAGGTAATACGAATGCAGCACGTACGAAACTTATTTCTAAAGTCATGGTTAATTTAGCTACACTTCCGTTTGTGCATAGTGATATTGAAATTGATATGTTAGGGGATGCTTATGAATATTTAATTGGTCAATTTGCGGCTAATGCAGGTAAAAAAGCAGGGGAATTCTATACGCCACAACAAGTGTCTAAAATTTTAGCTAAGATTGTCACAACGAATAAACCTAATTTAAAAAATGTTTATGACCCAACATGTGGTTCAGGTTCATTATTGTTACGTGTTGGACGTGAAGCTGATGTCCGCTTCTATTACGGTCAAGAATATAACAATACTACATTCAACTTAGCACGAATGAATATGTTGCTTCATGATGTGAACTATACACGTTTTAAAATAGATAATGATGATACATTAGAAAACCCTGCTTTTAGAGGAGAAAAATTTGATGCAGTGGTTGCTAATCCGCCTTATAGTGCGAAGTGGAGTGCCGACCCATCATTTTTAGACGATGAACGCTTTAGTGGTTATGGTAAATTAGCACCTAAGTCAAAAGCAGATTTTGCCTTCATTCAACATATGATTCATTATTTAGATGATAATGGCACAATGGCTGTCGTTTTACCTCATGGTGTATTATTCCGTGGAGCAGCTGAGGGAACGATTCGTAAATATTTAATTGAAGAAAAGAATTATCTAGATGCGGTCATTGGATTACCAGCAAACCTTTTCTTTGGAACAAGTATTCCAACCAGTATATTAGTATTCAAAAAATGTCGTGAGAATAATGATAATATATTATTCATTGACGCTTCACAATCATTCGAAAAAGGTAAAAACCAAAATCATTTGACCGATGAAGATGTTGATAAAATTGTCACAACATATCGTAATAGAGAAACGATTGATAAATTCAGTTACGTCGCTTCCCTAGATGAAATCAAAGACAACGACTATAACCTAAACATTCCAAGATACGTCGATACATTTGAAGAAGAAGAACCGATTGACTTAGATTTAGTTCAACGACAATTGTCAGATATTGATAAAGAAATCGCCAATGTAGAATCAGAAATCAACGACTATCTCAAAGAACTAGGGGTGTTAAAACATGACTGAACAAACTAATACTCCAAAATTAAGATTCCCTGAATTTAGTGAAGAATGGGAAAATAAGTCTATTACTGATGATTTTTCTATTATAGATGGTGATCGAGGTAAACATTATCCTAGTAGTAAAGATTTATTAAAAAAAGGTGATTGTATTTTTTTAAGTGCTGAAAATGTTACTAAAAAAGGATGGAGTTTTAAAAATCTAAAATTTATAACTAGAAAAAAAGATATTGCAATGGGTAAAGGTAAATTAAAATTAAATGATTTAATTTTAACCACAAGAGGAACGGTAGGCAATGTAGTCCGCTATCATGAAGAAATTCCTTTCCAAGATATGCGGATTAATTCAGGAATGGTTATTTTAAGAACTATACAACCTTCTCAATTCTTTTTAACACTTTTCACTTCAAATTTTATGAAACGTTTTTTAAATAAAGTTACAGTTCAAAGCGCTCAACCACATTTAACTGTTGCAACTATTAAAATGATGAAGTTCATCATACCTAAAAATATCGAAGAACAAGAAAAAATTGGAACTTTCTTTAGCAAACTCGACCAACAAATCGAATTGGAAGAGAAGAAATTAGAATTATTAGAGCAACAAAAGCGTGGATATATGCAAAAGATTTTTTCACAGGAATTACAATTTAAAGATAAGGTTACTAATAATTTTGATAATTGGTCTGAATTCAAAATTAAAGATATATTTTCAAAGATAGAAAGTGGTAATCGATTACCTAAAAGTAATCTTTTAGATGGTGATATTCCGTATGTTATAGCACAGACTACAAATAATGGAGTATATATGAATATCAGTAAAGATACATTAGATTACCATGGGAATAATCTAAAAAAATTTAAAAAAGGTAGTATAACAATTTCTATAGATAACCCAGATGCAATGTTTATACAAACACAAGATTTTGTTACTTCAAATGTAATGAGAGTTCTTTATAATGAGAATTTAAGTATTGAAGCACATACTTTTATTTTATATTCATTGAGAAAGTTAACCCAGACATATAATTGGTCTGTAAAGTTTTCTGGGCCAATTATTATGGATTCCAAAATAAAACTACCTGTTAAATTAAATACAAATGATATTGATTGGAATATAGTTAATAAAATTGGTGAATTTTTAACTAAATTAGATTTTAAAATATATCAAAATACTACTAAAGTTGAATTATTAAAGCAACGTAAAAAAGGCTTACTACAAAAGATGTTTGTGTAATTCTTATAACGGCCTATTATGTTAACAGAGTTGTCTTTAAATCCATTTTGTGTAAACTAGGGGGATTCCATGAGAGATAAAATGAGAATAAAAGATTCACAATTATCAAATCGCTGTAAAAATCAATTAATAAAGAATGGTTATGATTATGTCTATCAATTAAAGAAATTAACTGATGAGGATTTGAAGAATATAAGAAATTTAGGTGCTAAATCTATCCAAGAAATTCAGGAATTTAGAGATAGTATAACTTTCAAGAATAATGATGATATTATCATTTCTAAAGATATAACTATTGAAGCGTTGAAATCAATGGATATTGAAAAAGTAATTAATAACGAAAATATTAAAAAAATTATGAAAATAAACAATATAAAATTAATAGATGCAGTAATTGATTTGAGTTACGAAGATATAAAGAAATTTAGAAAAGTCGATGATCAACTTATAAGTGAAATTCAAAGTATTTGCAATAGATTAAGAGAAAAAATCAACTTAGTAGATAGAGACTTATTTAAATTAGTCTTAAACAATCCAGATAAAGATATTAGAAGGGTTATTTATGAAAATATACCCAAAACTCTTTTAAATTGCACAATAAAATATTTTTTTAAAAGCAGATATGTGAATGAACTCAATATTGAGGAACTTGGATTTTCTAACAAAGAAAGAAAAATAGTACTTACGTATAATTTGAATAAAATAGATAGATTATTATTAGTTTCATACGATGATTTATTAAATATACCAGGTATAGCTAAAAAAACTTTGAATGACATTTTTGAAAAGTTATTTAAATACGTTGTTGTACAAAACAAAAATGAAATCTTTATAGGTGATATTTCGAGAATATATCTAAAAAAATCACCGTATAATTATTTATTAGTCATGAGAGAAAAGCAATTAAATAATATTTTAGTTAATTTAGATAACGTTATTAATGCAGTATTGAATAATGAACAATTTTCCATTAGCTATAAATTAGATTTGTTAATAGGAAATCAATTTATAATTAAAAATATAAAAGAAATGATATTTAATGAAGATACAGAGCAAGAGGTAGTATATTCATTTATAAAAAATAATTCTTATATGTATAGAAAAAAAGAAATATGTGATGAACTAAGCTCTCATTTTACCAATTTAAATGTTTATAAGTATTTTAATAATTTAATAAAACTAGATTTAATATCAATTGATGAATTTGGTAACGTGTATTCAAAAAAGTATTCGATTTTATCATATGTAACTGATAATTATAATGAGAACGTATTAGAAATGATGAAACTTCGACTAGAAGGTAAGACCCTAGAAGAGATTGGTAAAGCTATTGGAGTTACTAGAGAACGAGTGAGGCAGTTAGTAAAAAAAGTTACGAGTAGTACGAAACAAACTTTTAAAGAAGATGAAAATGCCTATTGGTTTAGTAACTATAATTTAGATAAAAAGCAATATGAATCGTTGTTCGAAGATAGCTTATATTATTATTTATCTAATAGATATGAAAAAGGTACTAAGTCATGGAAAGATATTCTTAATGATGAAAAAGCCTCTGTAAAATTGAAAAAAAGGGTGCGAGATGAATTACAAAAAGGAAAAATTGTAATTGATAATAAATTAATTCCTAAGACGAAAACAAGCATTATTGATTACGTATTAGAAGAATTTGGAAAAGAGACATTACATATTAATGATTTATTAGAAATAATTAATTTATTTCTCGAAGAACAGAGGTTAGATAAAGAAGTATTCAATATTGATATTAGATATTTAGAAAATAGATTAAGTGATACTTCGAATGCAGTAAGTCGTGGGAAAAAATATTATAGATACTATGCATATGATGAATATGATTGGGATTTATTTTATGAAAAAATTAATTTTGAAGAATGGAAAGATCTTGAAATATCGACATTAATTTTGTTTAAGTATCACTCGTTACTTATGGAAAAATATAATATTAAACATGAAAATGAGTTACATAATATTATTAGAAGAACAAGTGAAAAGAGACGCGATTTAAATATAGAATTAACAAGAATGCCTAATATAGCAATTGGCAATGTGGATAGAGAACAACAAGTAAAAGACTTTATGTATGAATATGCTCCCCTTCATGTAGATGAATTCGTTCAGTTATATTACGAAGCATTTGGAGTTAAAGAGCAAACAGTTCGAGCTAATTATCTAAAGTATATAGACGATTATATTGTAGATGATTATATTAAAAAAGACTTTGTTTCTATTAATGAAGAATCTCTTAATTGTGTCAAAAATGTTCTTGACGGTAAAGAGTTTATGTTTATAGAAGATTTAAAAAAAGAATTAAATCAGGTTGATACAGACTTACAAATTATCTTAAAATATTTAGATTATAAAACTTTTAGTTCGTATATATTAAAAAATAAATATGAAACAACCATTAATTATTATAACGAAAAATTTTATAATAATATGGACATTGTTGACTTAACAAACATAGATAAAAGAATATGGAACTTAAGTTCATTTGGATCATGGCTATATGACAAGTATAAAACTATGGAATTATTAGAATTCTCTCCTAAGAAGTATATTACAAGAAAAAAATTGAATGAGATAGGTCTAACACCGAATGTTTTAGAAGATTTTAGACATAAAGTGTTAGAAAAATTAGACGATAACAAAGTATGGTCAATAAGTGCAATTATTGTTGTTGTTGATAATGAAAAAATTGATTCTTTTGGTTTTGAACCTATATTTTATCGATCTATTTTGAGAGGATTGGAAAATATATATAGTAATAAAATAGGAGGGAATTATCTTCTAAAAAAAGAACAAGATTTTAGAGTTAGTGATTTAATTGAAGAAGAAGTTATGAAAGTGAAAATGATAGATATTTTTGATTTAACTGAAATCATTAATGAAAAATATGATATAAATTTGGAATATTATAGATTAATTGAATCAATTAAGAGGACCGATATGTATTATGACGAAATTATGGAAAAAATTTATTTAGATTTGAATTATTACTATGAGGAGTTTGAATATTAATGAATATGATAAATACAAATGAATTAATAAAAACTAATTTGACGACTAGATTAACAGTAGATGGTATAACTGATGAATATGATGTGTATAAAATAAAATTAGACAATTTATACTATAATGATCAAAATGATAGGATTGCAACTTGGATTAGTAAGTATAAAGCAGATAACCACCTAGAATCATTTGATTTAAGTAATATTGAGGAATACAACAAGATTATTGCTGATTTTATTAAAGAAAGTGATGAAAATGCATTTAAGAAAACTAAAAATAATATAAAGGCGTTAGGACAGACTGAACCTGCAGTTATATTAAGAGATGGACGAATCATTGATGGTAATCGTCGTTTTACATGTTTGAGAGATCTTGCTAAAGAAGATTTAAAATTTAATTATTTAGATGCAATTATCATAGGTAAAGACATACAAGATAGTAAGAAAGAAATAAAATTATTGGAGTTATATTTACAACATGGACGTGAAGAAAGAGTTGGATATAATCCAATAGATAGATTAGTTGGTGTATATAATGATGTTGTAAAAAATAAATTAATTACAGTTGAAGAATATGCTAAAAATACAGGACAAAAGACTAGTGAAGTTACAAAATTGATTGATCGTGCAAATTTAATGGTCGAATTCTTAGAATTTATTGATATGCCAGAACATTATTATTTAGCTCGCGACTGGGAATTAGATGGTCCATTAGGAGAAATAAAAGCTGTACTTAATAAAATAAAAACAGAAGAAGAACGGGAAGATGTAAAAAATATTATTTTCACTAATATAGCTCTTAAACCGAATACGGATATGACCCGTTATATAAGAAAAATAAAAAATTTAGTTAATACATCGCAATTTAAACCTTTTATTGAAGACAACCTGGAGTTATGTGAAAGATTTTTAGAAAAGTTTGATGATAAGGAAGAAGAAACCACTGTTGAATTTATTAATAAAGAAGTGCGTGGCGATGAAGAACTAAAAGATGATCTTAAAAATACTTATGATAAATATCAAGAAAAAGTAAAAAAAAGAAACAGTATTAATGCTCCCAAAAACCAAATAGAAAAAGCAATAGATGCTTTACAAAATATCGACTTTGATATTGTATTAAGATTGGACGATGAAACTGATTATCCACAATTTTTAAATTCCTTAGAAAGATTAGAAGAAGAAATTAAAAATATTAAGCATGAGGTGTATGGTAATGTTTCAAGTTCAAATGAATCATAACGAGGAGCTAACATTAGAAGCAAACGAGCAATTATTAAAAAAAGTAATCAAGCACCGAATATATAAATTACGTATTAAAAAATATGTGGAAGAGTATACTAATTCCAAAATTGTATTTAGAAAAAATGTATATTATAAAGATATTTATAATATTGTTGAGCAAATAAAAAAATTAGCTATTAAATTAGGAGTAAGTGTTAATATCAATGAAAATGTTACTCGGTATATTAACAGAATAAATTCATATATTGATTATAAATATACTATTGGTAATGATATTAAAAATGATGATCTTAGATTTAATGAAAGATATTTCGAATTCGAGAGAATAGTTAATCAAGCGTTAGAGAGACAATTAAGACCAAAACAAATGAAGGATGCTTTTTACTTAACAATGATGCAAAAATCAGGAAACTTTTCTGTTCCTGGTTCAGGAAAAACTTCTACAGTATATGGTATGTATGCATATTTAAATACTATCAACAAAGTAAATAAAATTTTAATGATTGGTCCTTTAAACTCATTTAGTTCTTGGATAACTGAATATCAATCTTGTTTTGGTGATAGTCGAAAATTAACTTATTTAAATATAAAAGATCTTAATACAACTAATGAGAAGAAAATGGTTCTAAATATGAAAGTTTTAATAAAGAATTGATATTACTTAACTATGAGGTTCTTAATACTCTAGAAGAAGAAATTAAGGATTTGATCACTGAAGATACATTAGTTGTATTTGATGAAGTTCATCGTATCAAAAATCCTGTCGGAATGAGAGCTGGTTCTGCCTTAAGAATTACAAAAGACGCTAAGTATATGGTAGCTTTAACTGGTACACCTATTCCTAATGGCTACAAAGATATTTATAATCTTTTGAATTTATTGTATCCATATGACTATAATCATTTCTTTAATTTTGAAATACCACTATTAAGTAATCCTAATAATTCAGAAATCAAAATGATTAACGATAAAATTCAACCTTTTTTTACAAGAACATCAAAAGAAGAGTTAGGTGTACCGCCTTCAAATGAGGATAAAATTATTGACATAGAAGCTAGTCTTGAAGAACAAGAATTATTTAAAATTATCTTATCAAAGTATAAATCTAATCAATTAGCTTTATTTGCTAAAATTATGCAATTAGAAAGCTCCCCTTCACTTTTATTAGAAACATTAGATTTAAAAGAATTTGAAGAAATGCTTGATTTAAGTGTTAATCATGAAAAGTTTGTTGAATACCAAGATTATTCGAAAGAAGTAGAGGAGTTAGTATATAAAATTGATAAAACGTCTAAAATGAAAGAACTATTAAAACTTATTAATAGAATAGTAAGTAAATCTAAAACAGCAATAGTTTGGTGTATTTTTGTCAAAACTATGTATAAATTAAAAAGTGATTTAAATAAAATGGGTATAAAAGCAGAAGTGATTTCAGGTGCAGTAAGTCAAGATGAAAGAAATAGAATTATTAATAAATTTAAAAATAAAGAAGTTGAAATACTTATTACAAATCCACACACTTTAGCAGAATCTGTTTCTCTTCATAAAACCTGTCATGATGCAATTTACTTTGAGTATAGTTACAATTTAGTCCATTTACTACAATCTAAAGATAGAATACATAGAT
This sequence comes from Staphylococcus sp. SUC_1.2, assembly GCF_026222585.1. Classification (NCBI taxonomy): domain Bacteria; kingdom Bacillati; phylum Bacillota; class Bacilli; order Caryophanales; family Staphylococcaceae; genus Staphylococcus; species Staphylococcus sp. SUC_1.2. Next base: position 45,679 of record NZ_JANJPM010000014.1, read on the forward strand.
TAGGGTTAAAATCAGATGATTATACACAATATTATTATTTTCAGCAATATTATCAAATGGAACAAGGGAACTACTCCCTAGGTGAAAGAATATATAAAAGATTATCTGAAAAAGAACAATTAATGTTAGATGCTATTGATAATCATGAGTTAGAAATATTACCTACTGAAGATGAAGACTTAGAATTTTTCTTTACTCATTTAATAGATAAATAAAAATTTTATTAAGAGAGATGGGTAATGACTAAGAATATATAAATGGTAGTTAATATATAGAAGATTCATATTAAATTAGTATTAACATAATGATTGATTCAACAGAATGTGTTGTTAAGAGGCCTATTGAAGAAACGAGTTTATCTGCTAAAATTACAAAATTAACTGGAAGAAAAATTGTGAAGTAAGTCGAAATTACAGTTAATAATTGATAAAAATTCAAAAAACATAGATCATTCCTCATCGAAAAAAGATAAACTAAAAAAAGTAAGTATGAGCATCCCTCACCGTAAAGTGAAGGATGCTCTATTTTGATTGAAAATAATACAAGTTTCATTTTGATAGATTGTAATTAATAATATCTTGGAAATCATTGTTAAATATCATTGTTATAGAATCATCATAGATTTCATCTAATATTTCCTCTTCTTCAATAGCTACGAAATAACATACTATTCACTATTGAAACGTAATTTTATGATGCTAAGCAACTACCAACCTTTTTCAATCTGATTGAGTGGCATAAATAATCCTCCTTTTATTTCAACGTTCATTTATAACGTACTTTAGGGTTAAGTGGATGTATAATTTCATTTGTTACTGGATTTAAGAGTTTTTTGACTTTCTTTTTATAAGACTTCAACATTTGCGTCACCTGTTCAACTCATTCTACGACCCAGGTCGCTTCGCATAGGCTCCATAGGCTAGAATGACTGTGTCACTTTCGCTTATCGTTTTCATTAAAGGTATAATTGTATGTTTATTGTAAGGCTCTTTGATATGTTTGAAGTTATTTCGGATTTTAATATTAGAGAACAGATTTACAATATATACAGCGTCATATTGTTTAGAATTGGCTAATTGGTTGAGTATGAGAATAGTTGTGAGATCGAGTGATAATACACCATCTAAATGAGTATACATATTTATCACTGAACGCGTTAGTTTCTTTTCATCCTAAGTCTGTCTTTTTGATCAAGTAGCAGTGCTACTCATCATCGCTAAAAATCGCTTCTATGTGTATCGTACTTTTGATTGTATTCATCATCGTCACTCCCTTTAGTATTCTTCTGGTAAAAGCATAACATAACAAAAAGTGTCTACATCATCTTCACGAATGACGTAGACTTTTTTAGGTAATGCATTTTGATTTTTTACATAGTTTGTATAATGATATTCCAATTTGTATGCGGGTTGTTCTTATTCATATAAGATTTACATAATATTATGATAAAATATTTTTAAAGATATTAATTATTTTTTGCAATATTTATATTTAAAAAGAGGTTTAAACATGTCAATGAAATACTGTGAAAGATGTAAAGAAGTACATGAGACGATCGAGCTATGTAATGATTTAAAAAAACAATTAAAAAACAATCCTGACTTAATTAGTGAGGCAATGAACTTTACTAATTTAGCTGCACAATATGAACTAATTAGTAGCCAATCATTAGATGGAGTTGCAAAATCTATAAATAAATTAGCTAACACTAATTTAACATTTGAAGGTAGTAAACAATGTGCGAGAGATATACAGGTATTTCATCAATTGAACGTAGATGCTTTTAGTATCAGTGGTGTTTTTAATGATCCTAAGTTAGCTCAACAATATATTCAATCAGGTGGACAACCAATAGAAGATAATTTAAAAAGAAGATTAACTGGTACAGCTCAAGAAGTGGATTTTTTAAGAGATAGAAATGGAAGTCTTAAACGACTTTTTGAAAAAACGAAATTAGTAGGTGAAGAGACGTCTAATGCCCCAGGTATTGATGGCATAGTGAAAAATCGACTTACTGGGGTAGAGAAAGGCGTTTCAGTGAAAAATGCTATTGGAAAAACTGGATTACGCACAAATGTTAAAGATATTTTAAAAGCAATAGATAAAAATACTATTAGTCCTAATGATATAATAGTCGGAACTGATGGTACTAAGCAATCTGTTGAAAAAATGTTAAATGAAAATATAGAAAAAGCTATAAGAGAAAATAATATAGAACTCTTGGAAAAGTTAAAAAATGCTAAAGAAAATATGAAAGTAAAAGAAATAGGAAACTTTGAAACGTCAAAAAATTCTAGTGAACGTTTAATAAATAAAGTTAAAAATGGCCAAGCAAATAGTAAAATAACTAAAAATGCCGTTGCTAAACAAATGAAAAATGGCGGAATTGTTGGAGCTGTCGTAAGTTTTAGTACATCAAGTATTTTTAATTATTTAAAATATAAAAATGGTGAGATAACTAAAGAAAAGGCTTTTACGGAGATTGGACAAGAAACTTTGAGTGGAGCAGTTATTGGTTCGGCTATGGGAGGGTTAAGTTTATTCTTTCCTGCTGGAGTAATCGGTTTTGCAACAGGTATTATTGTTGGAATGTATGTCGGTAAAACTACTAAAAATATAATGGATGAAATATTTGGTAAAGGGGCATTTGAACAAATACTACATTCTAGTGGTTATATTTATGGTACAACAATGAATTTGAATACTTTAATAAATGAAATAGAAATAAATGAGAAAAAAATTAAAAAAAATCATGCAATTATGAAAAGTTTAGATAATAAAATAGATAGATCATCAGAAAATATTTCGAATATATTGGAGGATTTATAGGTGAGTCAGTATGAAGTTGAATTTAATTTAAATGATTTTGGTCAAAATAATAACGATATTCAATATCTAAAGACAGCTATTGACAAATTAACAAGTGAATCAGAAAAACAATTTCAAACTATAAAAAATGAGAAGTGGTACACTAGAATAATCGATTTAGCAACCTTATCAAATAAAAAGAATATTAGAATCTCTCAACAAATTTCTAGTCTGGCTCAAGCACAGGATGTATTAATAGAATTATTAAAAAGATTGTCCGCTACAGATGTAGAAATTGATAATATGTTATTAAATAACATGCATAAAGTTGAGAACCTATATAGTCATACAGAAAAATTAGCATTGAAAGTAAAAGAGTTAAAAGAACAGATGCTATTTGGCATTAATCAAAGTAAAAGTATAAATGATTTAAAAGAAGTAGATAAAAAAATATTGTATACATTATTGCAAGAAGCTTCTAAAACTTTCGAAAACACAAGTGAAAATCAGAAGTACTTTGCAGATAGTTTATTTAGGTACTTAAACATCGAATATTCTACAATTAATTTAGTTGAATCTGTAAATCAATTAGACTCTGTTACTACAAAAAAAGTACTACTACAATTATTGTTAGAATATGGTTTTTTAAACGATAATAATTTTGAATTTAATAGTAAATTTGAAGAAATTGTCGAATTATTTGATTTTGGTAATAAAACAATAAAAGAAATAAAAAATACAGTAAATAATATCTATAAACTAAGAGGGATAGAAGGTTTTAGTTGGTTTAATTCAGTTACAATAGATGACGATTTTATTCTAGATTTAGATATTGAAGACGATTTAAGTCAAGAATCAGAAAGTCTTGAAGAAAAAACTTTATTTGAGTTAGAACAGATTATGGTTGTAAATCAAGATGAAGAAAAAATTATTAAAAATAAGGTTATTAACCTATCATCAATTATTACTGTCAAAGGGAGATTACAATTTAAAAATTGTGATATAAATATAAAAGATGATTTTGTCCCTATGACATTAAAATCAGGTATCTTAGACTTTGAAAATTGTAGAATTTATGCGATTAGTGAGCAAGATAGTTCAATTATAAAGAGTGATGATGATTCTGAAATTAATATATCGCATTCATTAATAAGAACTACTAGACCACTATATGAAGGTGAAGATGGTAAAACAATTATAAAGGATAGTCATGTAGATATTCAGAATCAAAATTTTTTAAAATGTAAAGATATTGAAATAAAAAATTGTATATTAAAAAGAAAAATACTTATAGATACAAATAAAGATAATTCTTATACTAGTAGTAGCTTTTTTGAAACTAATGAAGGAACGATTAAAATAAAGAATTCAACTTTTGAAAATTTAAAAAAATTGTTTTCATATTGGCCTAGACCTAAATATATAGAAATAGAAGATTCTATTTTTGATGATTTTTGCGAATTAGGAGATTTAAAATGTTCTTATAATGCTGATAATAATGGAATAATAAAAAATACTATTATAAATCAAGTAGATGAGGAATTAAACATAAGTAATTTTGACATAATAGATATTGAAATAAAAAATAGTGAAAGTAAAAATATTGATATATCTAGTAGTAAAGTAAACAATTTAAAATTGAATAAAGTGAAAAACGTGACTTTTAATACTTGTACAATTGAAAATTCAGAGTTGAACAAAATGAAAAATGTGTCTTTCAGTTTTTGCACAATTGAAAATTTAAAGGCAATTAATGTAGATGCAATAGATATAAATCATAAAAATAAATTTTTGAAAACTTCATTTAATAATTGTTATTTTGAGACATTCTATAGGGATGGAAATGAATTTTATAATTCAGTATTTTCTAATGCTACAATTGAACCCGATGGCTTTAAAAAAGGTTATTTAGATTTTTTATTTAATAAGAAAGATTTTAGAGATACAAAAATTGAAAGATGTCTATTTAAAAACATTAATGTTAAAGGTGGATATGTTATAAATTTAGGATGTTATGAAAAAGTAAAATATAAACTATTCGAATTAAAAAATTGTATCTTTGAAAATTGTGAATCAGAGCATTCATCACTTATAAGCTTAAAAGATACTTATTGGCCTAGGTTTTCAAGAAATAGTAAAACAGTTATTTTAGGAAGTGAAAGTGATAACATAGGATTAGAAAATTTACAAAATAAATAAAAAATATAGTAATTTGAAATATGATATTTTAAATTATTCTGCATTTTAACTTCTAATACTATAAATATCAATAATTAAATTAAAATAAAAAAACACATCATTAACTGATAAGCAGAAGCATATCAGTTAATGATGTAAGAATATATTTGTAAATTACAAAAATTGTTTATAATTGATACTATATTATTTATTTTTAATTTCGCAATATTTCGTATAATTAAAGGAGTAACTTTTATGGATAAAATTAGAATTAAAAATTTGAGAGCATTAAATGATACTGGAAACATTAGCATTAAACCCTTAACTATTCTATTAGGTAAAAATAGTATTGGGAAAAGTACATTTTTGAGAACATTTCCTTTATTTAAACAAAGCTTAAGATTGAAAAGAAGTGAACCAATTTTATGGTATTCACCACAATTAGTCGACTTTGGTAGCTTCAAGGATTCTATTTCAGATAATAAAACAAATAATACTATAGACTTTGAATTTTTATTTAAAGTTCATCAAAAGGATATAAAAAAAAGTTTATTATTTTCAAGATTTACATTTAAAAGAAACTTCAGACCTATTGATAAAGAAGAGGAAATAAGTTTAAAAGTATGCTTTGATAGTAAAGAAATATCAAGAGTTGAAATTCAAATTTTTGATTATTCTATTAGTTTTAATAGTACTAATGCTAATATTTCCAATTTAATTATAAATAATATGGAAGTTAAAAATGTTGATTTCCACTTTATAAAAAATACTTACTTGAATGAGGAATTGATTCCACAATTAATATACAAAAATGAAAAAGAAAATTATCTTTCAAGAAGAAAAAGTTTTTCAAAATATATTGAAACAAAATTATATGATGAAATTAAAAAAATTAAGAATGGAAGAATAGGCGAAAAAAAGATAAAAGATATAATTGAAAATTTACCTTTAAACACTAGAGAAGTTTTTGTTAAAGAATTTGAAGAATTGATATCTTCAAGTAAAATTATGACAGAAAAATATGAAAAATTAGAAAGTGAAAAGAAAAGTGAATTATTAGATAATTTATATAATATTAATGGTTGTTTTTATTTAAATTCTTTCTTAAATATAGTTAATTCTTACTTAGATGATTATTTTAAAAATTCGCAATATATTGCTCCAATAAGAGCTAGTGCTGAAAGATATTATAGAATTCAAGGATTATCTGTTGATGAAATAGCTCCTCAAGGAGAGAATATACCCATGATTTTAAGAAATTTATCTAAAGTAGAACAAGAAAATTGGGAAAAATGGACAAGAGAAAATTTTGGGGTTGAATTTAAAGTTAGAGAAAAAGAATCTAATATATCTATAAATTTAGTGAAGAATGAACAAGAAATTAACTTAGCTGATACTGGATTCGGTTATTCACAACTTTTACCTTTATTAGTATATTGTTGGAGATTAGTACAAAAATCGAATAAGAGAAAAAGAAATTTTTTATCAAGAAGCCAACCAATTCAAACTCTTATAATAGAGCAACCAGAATTACACCTACATCCTGCATTGCAAAGTCAACTTCTAGAAGTGTTTGTAGAACTTTTATATTTAATGAACAAGGAATGTAAATTTTCAATAATAATTGAAACACACAGTGAAACATTAATAAATTACTTAGGTTATCTGATTGCTAAAAAAGAATCTAAGATTAAAAGTGATGAAGTAAATATATTATTATTTGAAGAAAGTGAAAACAAAACAAATATTAGGGAAGTATCTTATTCTGAAGAAGGATACCTAAATAATTGGCCGTATGATTTCTTTATTCCGAAAGGGCGTGAAAATTAATGATATTTAGTATTGCAGATGATTTTTTTGTGAAAATACATAAAAAAGAAAAAATAGATTCATTTGAATATATAATTGATCAAATAGAAAAAATAATGAAATCAAGTAATAATGTACTGTTAGTGGAATCAAATTATGTTTTTATTAATCGAAACGACTTATTAGCGAATTTAAAAGATGAAAAGGTTAAGAAAATTATAATTAATCTCTGTTCAATGTTTACTCAATACTATAGTCTTATTGAAAAAGTTAATTATCGAATTATATTAAATTTTACTACTAATAAAAAATTAAGCAATAAAACATATTTGAAATGGTCATATATAAATAAAAACAATATTAATTTAAGTGATAAAGTTACATTTCTAACAGAAGATGCCCGGGATGGTAAATTTTATAAACAATTAGTTGAAAAAACTGAAACGATAATTTCTGGAACAAATTTAAAGTTTCACTATAATAACGGAGGCGGGGGCTCAATAGATTATTCTTATAAAAATTGTGTTGATTTTAATGAAGATTTTGTATTTGTGATAGTTGATTCAGACAAAAAACATCCCAAAGACGACATTGGTGAAACAGGAAGAAAAATATCATTAGCTTATGAAAAATCAGTTGATAATAAGTGTTTTCATACACATTTGACTATTTTGGAAGTTCATGAAAAAGAAAATTTAATCATGCCTTCCGAATACAAAAAAAACATTAATTTTAAATCAAAGTTATTTGAGAAATTAATTAGTTTAGAAAATGAGGATCAAGATTATTTGCTTTATTACGATTTGAAAAAGGGAATTAAAAAAACTGAATTCATTGGTGATTTAAAAGAATATTATACTAATTTGATAAATAAATATCCCGATTTATATATAAACAAAAACAAATTAGCGTTAGTTAATTTTGGGGAGATTGTAAAAAAAGAATTTGATATTAAAGAACTTAATACATCATCTGATACATATATTTATAAAATTAGAACAAAATTATGCAATTTAATATACTCATTTGGTATATCAATACATCATCATATTGCTTAGGTAAAATTTTATTAAAGAAAATTTAAAATGATAACTGAAAATGAAAAAGAAAATTGATCATATATGACAAGGTGGTAATACGCCTATTGATCCGGTAAGCTTAAAACTATTAATGCTAGATAACCTTACAAAAAAATATTATAAAGATGATGTATTTATGAATAAATTGAAACATTCTCTGTCAATTAGTGAAGCAATACCTAAGGAGTATGATGTTATCTACTTTACTGGTGGATAGGGAGTTATGTTTAATTTTCCAGACAATCAATATATTCAAAATGCTATAAATAAAGTATACAAGCGTGGTGGTATTGTATCTGTAGCGTGCCATGGTATTGCTGACTTATTAAATGCTAAAAATGATAATGGAAGATATTTAATTGATAATAAACAAATAACAGGTTTTTCTAACTCAGAAGAAGTTTTAGCAAATTACAATAAAATTGTACCATTTATGCTTGAAAATGAAATAAAAAAACGTGAAGCATATTATAGTAAAGCAAAATCACCGTTTACACCTTATGTTAAGGTCGATCAAAGAGTGGTGACTGGGCAAAATCCACAATCACCAAAAAAGGTTGCACAAGCCGTTGATAAATTAATTAATAAAAGATTAAATTTTAAAATGGCTAAATGAATGATATATCAAAAGATATACGCATTAGAAATATTTCAACAACTTGTGGAATTAGGCTGTGAAAGAGTAAATATATATAATGTGGAATCAGAAATAAACAAATATCACAAAGAACTAGGAGTGTTAAAACATGACTGAACACATAAAAACTCCAGAGCTAAGATTTTCGAATTTTTTAGATATGTGGCATATTCATAAGTTAAGTGATGTTGTTACAATTACAGGAGGCGGTACGCCAAGTACAAAAGCATCAGAATATTGGAATGGAGAAATTGATTGGTATACGCCGAATGAAATAGGGGGAAAGAATTTATGCTAGAGGTAGTAAGAAGAAAATAACAAATTTAGGTTATAAAAAAAGCTCTACTAAATTATTGCCGATTAATACAATTTTATTTACTTCAAGAGCAAGTATAGGAAATACAGCCATATTAGCAAAAGAAGGTTGTACTAATCAAGGATTCCAATCGATTATACCTAATAGTGAGAAAATCGATAGTTATTTTATTTACACTATCAGTAACTATATAAAAAAATATGCATTAAAACATGCTGCTGGATCAACATTTTCTGAAGTGTCAAGAAAACAGATGGAACAAATAAAGTTGTTAATTCCAATATTAAAGGAACAAAAACAAATAGGACGATTGTTTCAGATAATTAATAGAAAGATTAATAAGCAGATACATAAAATTGAGTTATTAAAACAACGTAAAAAAGGATTACTACAAAAGATGTTTGTGTAATACTACGACCTATTATGTTAACTAAAATTCCCAAATATAAAAAGTTAGCCATATATTTAAAAGCTAACTTTTTATATTCAACTTGGTAAAATAATTTTTCACCGAGGTGATTACATATATTCAGATAAAGAAAATTTTTTAGTGCTCAATATTATATCTTCATCTATTATATTCATGTTTTTTAATTCATCTATTTTACTTATAAATTTTTCCTTAAATTTATCATTAAAGCATATTTCATATAATCTAATTTCTCTTTTTTTGCCATTACTTCCTAAACTTATTCTCACAAAATTTTTATTAATATAATCAGCTAAAGCTTCATTATTAAATTTAAAAATTTCAAATAAATCTCTATCGATGTTTATATATTTTGATATATATTCATAATAATTAGTATAAAAATAAAAAACTATGTTAGGTTTCGAACAATTTTTAATATCAATTAAATTAAATTTAATTGTTTCAACGACTAATTTTTTTTGTTGCCCTTGCAGTTTATCTGATCTAGCAGGAACAAATTTTGGTAGTAAATCTAATTTTTGAGAAACATCTATATTCTCACTAATCATAATGATATCTGAATATTGATTTTCTGGTTCTATTTCAAACTTCACTCTAAGATTAGTAATTAATTTATAAATTAAAGAATCCGCATATCTAAATTTATCGTTATATTCATTTTCAGAGAGATAGGCCATTTTTTCCATTAGATTAGTATATAATTTTTTATCTTTAACCACATTTTGGTCTAAATAACTATCACTTAAAAAATGATAAAACCTTTCCAATTCATCATTATTTTCATTTACAATTTGTATTGATTTATCTATATCACTAATTAAAAAATTATGGACAAATTCATTTGTTATTATTGAGGTTTGATTGCTTTCAATTTTGTAAATAACAAAATTTATTTGTTTAGATATTGATGGATAATTAAATTTTGTATAATTATTGTTATGAAATACACTATATACAAATGATGTAAATTTATAATCGCTTTTTAGTTGATTATTTTTAAATACGTTTTGAATTAAAATTTTATCGTCTCTTTTTAAGTATGTTTCGTTTAATTCTAAATCATTACTATATATTATGTCTAAATTTTCTTTTATAAAATTATATTCTATTTGATGGAACTGATATATATAACTAATAGCTAATAGTTCACTGAAATTTATATTAGTATTACTTTTCTCTTCATAATGATATTTAAATAAATTAAGTAACTGTTTCGCCTCTCGAAATGTTCTCTTTTCATTGATGAATATATCACTAACTCTATTCATAATTAAAGTATTGTCTGAACTATATTTTTCAATTGGAACTATTTTTTCTATCTCATTATTCACAAAATTCCAAACATTAAAAGAATCTGTTTTATCTGGCATATATTGAATATTATTCAATATTTTTTGAACAAATATATCATCATTTTCTAAAATTATTTTCCCATAATCTCCAAGTACTATTATTAAAGAGTTTTCAAACATATTTATGGTAGAGATATTATTATATAAAATTTGTTTACTTTCTTTATCTATCCTATCGAAATCATCAATAACAAATATAGGTTTATTCCTTTTTATAAAATTTTTACACAAACATTCAAATATTTTTTCAATTGAAAAATGATCTTTAATAAATGTCAGTACACTCCCAATCAAAATTGCAAATAAACCCATTAAAAAGTTAAATGTGTTAAATATACTAACGTCTTTAAACAAAGTAACAATCCATTGAAAAATAGCAAGTATAATAACAAATAATAATGGTGAAAACTTAATACACCAAAAAGTTTTAGGTCGTATTTGATAGTATAAATATGAATAAAAATTTTCAGCATTTAATTTGTTCCAATAGTCCAAAGTTATAAATTTTCTAGTACGATTAAAATTTAAAGAATAATTTTCTCTAATTAAATTAATAAAACTACTCTTCCCTATTCCCCATCTTCCATTTAATAATACGGTGCCTTTATAATTACTATTAATATATTTATCTATAAACTTTTTTACATCTTTATCTAAATTTAATTCGTCATCTTTTTTATTTTTTATTTCAAAATCTTCTAGAATTATAAACACATCCTTGCTTAATAAAAACTACATAATCTAATTTTTATTTAACCATTAAAATAAGGATATTTCTATAATTATTCAAATAGAAATATCCTCAATAAAAAATCTATTCCATTTACTATTGGTGGTGCGTTTGTTATCGCGACATTTTTACATGTAGTTGTAGGTGAGATGGCGCCTAAGACCATTGCGATTCAAAAAGCTGAGTATATTACATTACTCTTTGCGAAGCCAATCATCTTTTTCTATAAAATAATGTATCCATTTATTTGGCTATTAAATGGTGCAGCACGATTAATCTTGAAAATGTTCAACATGAAACCAGCTAAAGAGAGTGAGGTATTCCACTCTGAAGAAGAATTAAAACAATTAATTCAAGATAGCCATGAAGGTGGCGAAATTAATGACAGTGAGTTACATCATATTAATCAAGCATTTAAATTCGATAATTTAGTCGCAAAAGATATTATGATCGATCAAGAACATGTCAAAACACTCAATTTAAATACACGTTTTGATGATGCGATTCAACAAATTAAAGTAGATGCATTTACAAGATATCCAGCCATTAAAGATGATCAAATTGTTGGTTTTATCCATTCCAAGTCATTATTTAATGTGGATCAGCCATCTAAGTTAGCGACATTTGTTAATCCAATTATCAACGTTAAACTGAATACGCCATTGAAGCACATTTTGGAAATGATGAAAAAGAAAAAAGTTCATATTGCTGCAGTTTATGATGATGCTGATTTCAAAGGTATCATTACTTTAGAAAATATTCTTGAAGAAATCGTTGGCGATATTGAAGATGAATATAATTAATACAACTGTTTATACTGACCCTATCATTGAGATTTGAAAGTTTGAATGATAGGGCATTTTTTATTTAGCGACTTTAAACATTGACATCTGACTCAACTTGTAACTATAACGATTACATGAGATGAAAAAATTGAAAATTAGTATTTGTCTAACAAGTATTATTGATTAAACGAGTCATTTAAGACTAGATGATTTATTGTTATAGATATATTCATGATGACTACCGTATTGAATATTTATGTAAACATATTCAAGCTGCTATCGAAGCAGTAGATAAAGACGTTGATAAAGGAAAAGCGATTCGCTTTTTACAAAATTTATTAAATATAAGTAGTGAACAAACGATTGTATTAGGTGATGGTTTAAATGATATTCCTTTAGTTGAGCATGCACGATACAAAGTTGCTATGGACAACGCTTATCCAGAACTTAAAAGTAAAGCAAATTTAAGTTCAATTAATAATGATAGAGATGACGTAATAGAAACATTGAATACATTACTTATAAATGACGATAATCATAGTGAATGAAACAATATGTAATTAACTTTTATACGATAAACCGCATCATAAAGGAATTTTGAACGTATCAGAACATATGAGGTTTATAAGAATTGCTGTTATGTTTTTTGAACACATCAATAAACAAAAAAGGTATGCACTATGTAAAATATTTATTAAATGATATAAAGCGAGGATACATAAATGATTTTTAAATAGATATGTATCCAATAATATAAAAAGGACTATAAGCTATATCTAACTACTTATAGTCCTTTTTCATTAGCATAAATAATTATTAAGAAAGGTGTATATCTTTGTAACCTTCGTTTACATTAATAATGTTGTGATAACCTTTGTGTTCTAAAATACCAATAGCTATAGAACTTCTAATACCAGATTGACAGTGTACATAAATAACATCGTTTTTATTGAAAGGTAAATCTGTTTCTAAAAGTTTGCCGTGTGGTACATGAACCGCTTGAGATAAATGGCCATTATTCCATTCATTATCATTACGTACATCTAATATATGTGATTCGTTACCTGTAATGTCTTCACTATGAATGGAACGTGTTTGAATCTTAGATTGAGGTAATTGATATCCAGCAACATCATCGTATCCAATGAGTTGTAAGGTGTGTGTTGCTTTTGAAATAAGGTGATAGTCTCCAATCAAGTTAATTTCTTGATCATAGTTTAGATACCAGCCAATTTGATTGATGAAATTTTTATCATATGGAATATTGATTGTACCTTCAATATGTCCACCATGATAAGCCTCCTTACTGCGGAGATCAAAAGTTAATCTGTTTGTATTTGTAGCTGGATAAACCGTATAAGGTTGATATAAATTCATACCGAATTGATTAATTTTTTTCATTTGTGCAAAATGATGTGGTGGTGCAGGTTGGTCAGAAATGAGTTTATCGATAAAGGTAGCTTCGTTATTTTCAGAAAAAGCCCAGTTCGTTTGTTTTTCATAGCCAAGCGTAGATGTTGGAATAGCACCTAAAGATTTACCACAAGGACTACCAGCGCCATGACCAGGCCAAATTTGAATGTAGTCTGGCAAGTCTTTAATACTTTCAATCGATTTAAACATTTGTTTAGCGCCTATTTCAGATGATCCTTCTACTTTAACCGCTTTTTCTAGTAAATCAGGTCTACCGATATCTCCTACAAAAATAAAATCACCACTGAATAGTCCCATTGGAACTTGTGCTCCAGCACCTTCGTCAGTAAGTAAAAAACTTATACTTTCTGGCGTGTGACCAGGTGTGTGAAGCACTTTTAATTTTATATTTCCTACATAAATATCATCATTATGTTGAACAAAATGAGTGTGGTTAGGCATATTTTTATAACCTAATGTGTCATCACTTTCACCTGATACATAAATATTAGCATTTAACTTTATAGCAACATCTCTAATTCCTGAAGCAAAATCTGCATGTATATGTGTTTCAGCTGCATGAGTAATGGTTAAACCTTCTTCATCAGCAACTCGAATATATGAAGATAAGTCACGAATAGGATCAATAATCATGGCTTCTCCAGTTTTTTGACAACCGATTAAATAAGATGCTTGAGATAAATGTTTATCATAAAATTGTTTAAAAAACATAATATCATTCCTTTCTAATTATATAAATAAATTGTGATTAGCTTGTTCTGTATATCCAATATATGCACCTACGCCACCGTATTCTACATCATCGCGTAATTCTTCTTTTGTAATGCCCATCACATCCATACTCATTGTACAAGCGATAAGTTTAACACCTTGCTCAACCGCTTGATCAATAAGAGAAGGTAAAGTATCGACATTTTTCTTTTTCATGACATAACGCATCATTAGATTGCCTAAACCAAACATATTCATTTTAGAAATAGGCATGTTAATTGGTGAATTTGGAAGCATGAAGTCAAAAAGTTTTGCAATACCTTTTTTCTTAATGCGTTGACTTTGAATTTTTTTAAGTGCATTTAAGCCCCAAAATGTGCAAAAGATGGTTACATCTCTACCTGCAGCTTTAGCACCATTAGCAATAATCATTGCTGCAACTGCTTTATCTAGCTCGCCGCTAAATAAAACAATCGTTGTTCCACTTTTCGTGTGTGTCACTTCTATATTTTTATTTTCTTCTTTTTGAATAATAGCGCGAATTTCATTACCAGAATCATTGAGTCTAACAAGTGTATGTCCAGTTTGTTTGACCCAACTTTTAATATCATTTAAAAATCCGTGATCAGTCACAACAACTTCTATTTGATCACCAATAGCGATGTTTTTGATTTCTTTACTAATATTAACAATAGGTCCTGGACATTGTAGATTACTATAATTGAACATCTTACGATTATCTTTAATTTCTCTATCTTCTTTTACTTTAGATAAATTATCATTATGATGTTGTTGTTCGTATGCGGTATAACCTCCGTCTAAATTCACCACATCGTATCCGCGTTGTGCAAGAAATTGACTGGCTTTTCTACTTCGATTACCACTTTTACAATAGATATAGTAAGTTTTATTTTTGCTTTGTTTAAAAGTCTCTATATTTTCAACTGAATGTAATAAAGCATTTTTAATGTGTCCTAATTCAAATTCTTCAGGCTGTCGAACGTCAATTAATTGACCCTTAGAACCCAATTCTTCTAATTCCTTTTTAGTGAAATCATTAATGTGTTTCGTTTCATATTGTGACATAATTACCTCCTTTTAAATACCTATGGGGGTATATTATAACGAATTAGATAGTTTGTCAAATACCTATGGGGGTATTTGACAAAATAAAATTTAATCAATATGATGTAATTATTAAAAATGAATGTGGAGTGAAATATATTGGAATATAATAAAAAGATGATTAATCGTATTCATCGCATACAAGGACAGCTTAATGGAGTCATTAAAATGATGGAGGAAGAAAAAAATTGTAAAAACGTCATTAGTCAATTAAGTGCCTCTAAAAGTTCTATTCAACGGTTAATGGGTATTATCATTAGTGAAAACTTAGTAGAATGCGTCAAAATGTCTGAAGAAAATAGTGAAGATTCTCAGGCACTAATTAATGAAGCAGTTGAATTATTGATAAAAAGTAAATGATAAGTATAACAACAATTATAGTAATGTTAGTTATTGGTATCTTAGGAGGATTTATTTCTGGATTAGTCGGTATAGGGGGAGCCATTGTTATTTACCCAGCTCTCTTATTATTACCACCATTATTTGGTTTACCTACTTATAGTGCTTATATTGCTTCAGGATTAACTTCAAGTCAGGTGTTTTTTAGTACATTGAGTGGATCTTTAAACGCATATAAAAATAAAAATTTTTCTAGAACGCTTATACTTAATATGGGAAGTGGAATGGTAATAGGTAGTATGCTAGGTGCAATCTTAGCGAATTTAATAAATGTTCAGTTTGTTAATACGGTTTATATTATTATTGCATTACTAGCTCTTATTCTAATGTTTATAAAAGTTACACCATCTACTAGTCATATTAAGTTTAATCGTCTACTTTTAATTACAATAGGTGGTATCATCGGTTTGGTATCTGGTATTGTAGGAGCTGGTGGCGCATTTATTATTATTCCAGTACTACTTGTTATATTTAAATTACCAATGAACATGGTAGTTACAAATAGTATTGTAATTGCATTCATCTCTTCTATTGGAGCATTTATGATTAAATTATTACAGGGTTATATTCCTATCAATAGTGCAATACCGTTAATTTTAGGTAGTATACTATTTACGCCTCTAGGTATGAAAATGGGCCAGAAAATACCTGACTATATTCAAAAAACGATAATATGTATTTTAATCGTCGTTGCAATTATTAAGTTGATATTTTAAAAACATGGGAGTGGGACAACATTCATTTTGAACTTGATTGAATATATAGTATATTTAATAAAATGCAGCTATTGTGGCGTAGAATTTAAGAATCAAAAAATGATTAATATAGTTTGAAAAGACTGAATATAAATACTAGAAAAATAGCCAGTAAATGAGTTTATTATGAATTCATTTCTTGACTCTTTCAAATAATACTATGAGAAAAATGGTGCAAAACTTATGGTGGGGTGCAGGTTATAATATTGTTGCTGTACCTTTAGCAGCTGGTATTTTAGCATTTATCGGCTTGATTTTATCACCTGCAATAGGTGCTATTTTAATGTCACTAAGTACGGTTATCGTTA
>NZ_JANJPM010000015.1:0-59921 GCF_026222585.1 Staphylococcus sp. SUC_1.2
ATGATTCATAGCATTTTGACCAGTTGCACCATCAATTTGTCTGTGGTCAAAGCTTAATGATAATGCTAATACTGGAGCTGCTACAATTTCACCATCTTTAACAATAGGTTTTTGAGCAATACGTCCAATACCTAAAATAGCTACTTCTGGGTGATTGATAACTGGAGTGAACCATTGTCCACCAGCTGAACCGATGTTACTAATTGTACATGTAGCACCGCTCATTTCTTGAGATGTTAATTTACCATCACGAGCTTTAACAGCTAATTCATTGATTTCATCTGAGATTTGGAAAATAGATTTACGATCTGCATTTTTAACTACAGGTACTAATAAACCTCTTTCAGTATCTGCAGCGATACCGATATTCCAGTAATGTTTGTGTACAATTTCACCAGCTTCTTCATTAAATGATGTATTAAGTGCTGGGTATTTTTTAAGTGCAGAAACAAGCGCTTTAACAACATATGGTAAGAATGTTAATTTAATACCTTGTTCAGCTGCAACTTCTTTGAATTTTTTACGGTGATCCCATAATTCTTGAACATCAATTTCATCCATTAATGTTACGTGTGGAGCAGTGTGTTTTGAGTTAACCATTGCTTTAGCAATTGCTTTACGCATAGCAGGGATTTTTTCTGTAGTTTCAGGGAAGTCTCCTTCAGGTACTGATTGAGTTTGAACTGCAGAAGTATCTTCTGATGTTGAAGCAGCTGCACTTTCATTTGAAGCTGTTGCTGCTTGAGCACCGCCACCATTTAAGTGGTTATCGATGTCTTCTTTAGTAATACGTCCATTTTTACCTGAACCAGAAACTGCTTTAATGTTCACGCCTTTTTCACGTGCATATTTACGTACAGATGGCATTGCTTTAATTCGTCTATTTTCGTCTACTTTTTCATCTTGTGATGTTGAAGCTGCTGGAGTTTCTTCAGTTTTAGCTTCTTCTTTTGCAGGTTCTTCTTCTTTAGATGAAGCATCGTCATCATCATGACCTTTAAATTGCATTTCTTCTGCATCTGGTGCGTCAATTTTAACAATGACATCACCTACAACTGCTACAGTGCCTTCTTCAACTACTACTTCTTCAATTGTACCGCTTACAGGAGATGGGATTTCTACTACAGATTTATCATTTTGAACCTCTGCTAATACGTCATCCTCTTCAATTGTATCTCCGGCTGAAACAAACCACTTAACGATTTCACCTTCGTGGATACCTTCACCAATGTCGGGTAGTCTAAATTCAAATGCCACGTTCTTATCCTCCTAAGATTTAAATATTTATTATTTAAAATAAATTTATAACATAGAGGAAGGACAGAATAATATGTCATGCCTGTCAACACTTTATCATTTTGTCCTACGTCTCTAGTTTACAATTAATTATATATACATAAAATAAATAGAAAGTACCTATTTTAAATATATAGATTCATATATAGCTTACTGTTTTGTATATACTATTAAAATTCTAAAGTAGCTTTAGCTTGTTCAATAATATCATTTTTATTTGGTAACCAAACATTTTCAGCTTGAGTAAATGGATATACAGTATCAGCAGCAGCAACACGTGCAATTGGAGCTTCTAATGAAAGAATAGCACGTTCAGCTAATTCAGCTGCTACAGTAGCACCAACACCAGCTTGACGTTGCGCTTCTTGAACAACTACTGCACGACCAGTTTTTTCAACTGATGCAACTAATGTATCAATATCGATTGGTTGAACTGTACGTAAATCGATAACTTCTACAGAGTAACCTTCTTTTTCAAGTTCTTCTGCAGCTTTTTCAGATTCTTGTACCATTGCACCGTATGCAATTAATGTAATGTCATTACCTTCTTTTTTGACATTTGCTTTACCAATTTCAATTGTATATTCTTCTTCAGGAACTTCTTCACGGAATGAACGATATAATTTCATGTGCTCTAAATATACAACTGGATCGTTTGATCTAATTGATGAAAGTAATAAACCTTTAGCATCATAAGGACCAGATGGAATAACTACTTTAATACCTGGTGATTGAGCTAAAATACCTTCTAAGTTATCTGCGTGTAATTCTGGAGTGTGTACCCCACCACCAAATGGTGTACGAATTGTTACAGGAGCAGTTTTAGAACCACCTGAACGGAAACGCGTACGAGCGATTTGACCAGCAACTTCGTCAAACACTTCAAATACGAATCCTAAGAATTGAATTTCCATTACAGGACGGAAACCTTCTACAGTTAAACCAAGAGCTAAACCACCAATACCAGATTCAGCTAATGGTGTGTCGAATACACGGTCTTCACCGAATTCTTTTTGTAAACCTTCAGTAACACGGAATACACCGCCGTTAACACCAACGTCTTCACCGAAAATTAAAACGTTTTCGTCATTTTGCAATTCAGTTTTAAGCGCATTGTTAATCGCTTGAACCATTGTCATTTGTGCCATGGCTTATTTCGACTCCTTCTCTTTGTAAATTTCATATTGTTCAGCTAAATTTTGAGGCATATCTTCATACATGATATCCATTAAATCAAGAACAGTTTGTTTTGGAGTATTGTCAGCCTCTTTAATTGCTTTCTTGATGTCGTCTTTAGCACGTTCAATAACTTCGTTTTCTTTCTCTTCGTTCCATAATCCTTTATTTTCTAAGAATTTTCTGAAACGAACTAATGGGTCTTTTTTCTCCCAATCTGCATCTTCATCTGAAGTTCTGTAACGAGTTGGATCATCTCCAGCCATTGTATGTGGACCATAACGATAAGTCATAGTTTCGATTAATGTTGGACCTTCACCATTAATTGCGCGATCACGAGCTTCTTTAGTAGCTTGATATACAGCTAATGCATCCATACCATCAACTTGGATACCAGGGATACCTACTGCAATTGCTTTTTGAGCTAATGTAGTAGCAGCTGTTTGTTTACTACGTGGAGTAGAAATAGCATAGTTATTGTTTTGGATAACAAAGATTGCTGGTGCTTTATAAGCAGAAGCAAAGTTAATACCTTCGTAGAAATCACCTTGTGAAGAACCACCATCACCAGTGTAAGTGATAGCAACTGCTTTTTTACCACGTTTTTTAATACCGAATGCCACACCAGCTGTTTGGATGTATTGTGCACCGATAATGATTTGTGGACTGAATGCGTTTACGCCTTCAGGGAATTGGTTACCTTTAAAGTGACCTCTTGAGAATAAGAAAGCATCAGTTAACGGTAAACCGTGCCAAATAAGTTGTGGTACATCACGGTAACCAGGTAAAATGAAGTCTTCTTTTTCTAAAGCATATTGAGAAGCTAATTGAGATGCTTCTTGTCCTGCTGTTGGAGCATAGAAACCTAAACGACCTTGTCTATTTAAAGAAATAGAACGTTGGTCAAGAATACGTGTCCACACCATTCTTTCCATTAATTCTACTAATTGTTCATCAGTTAAATCAGGTACTAAGTCTTCATTTACGACATTACCATCTACGTCCAAAATTTGAACCATTTCAAATTTCGACTGAGTATCATTTAATACTTTTACTGCATCGAATTGGGCTTGTAACTTAGGAGCCATTCAATTCACCATACCTTTCCCATATAATAGAAATTCATTTTATCCACTCATAGTGTACCACAATTATTTTAGACTGTTAAACATTTTCATAAAGTTCTGTATTACTAAAAAAAGATACAGTCTGAGAAACTGTATCAATGTAACAATTAACACTGTATTAGTGATGTTAAGAGATTAAATGATCGACGTCTTGTTTTTCTTTATTAACTGTATTCATTGCCTTAGCATAAGCCTGGAATTTTTTCTTAAAGTTTTCTTGAGCTTTATTAAGCGCATTGTTTTTTTCGTCTACTTGAGATTGCGTTACTCCATCTTGTTTGACTAATTCAAATAAATCTTTTTCTTTACTTAATACATTTCTATAAGCCTTAGCATAGTCGTCATGTGTTTTATATTTGTTTTTTATAGCATCATCAAGTTGTTTAACTTCTTTTCTTTTATTATCATTTTTAATATCGTTAATATGAGAATCGCCTTTTTTAAATTGCTTTTCGGAATTTTTTAAAATTGAAACTTCCTTATCAAAGGTTTTTTCTCGTTTATCAATATTATCAAGTACATCGTCAGCTGCTTTACTACGTGTATTACTGTCATTACTATTTGCTTTTTTATACAAACCTTGTTTCTTTTCTTCAAGTGAATTTAGTTTTTTACTAACCTCATTTATAGATTGTTCTTTATCAAATGCTTTTTGAACATTCTCGTCATAAGCTTTTACCTCTTTTTTATCAGTTGTACAACCAGCTAATAAAAGTGTAGAGGCAGCTGCAACAACTATGGTTTTACGTAATTTCATTAATGTCATTCCTCCTCATAGTGTTTCGATTGTAATATTATATAAAGATAGTTTATAAATCAAATGAAACTATATAATGTACGTAAATGTATATTATCTGTTATATTTTATATTATATAAGGAAGGTGTATAACATGTTAACAATGAAAGATATTATTAGAGATGGACATCCTACGTTACGCGAAAAAGCAAAAGACGTGAATTTACCTCTTTCTGAAGAAGACAAAAATACTTTGCGTGATATGCGTGAATTTTTAATTAATAGTCAAGATGATGAAATTGCTAAAAAATATGGTCTACGCTCTGGAGTAGGTTTAGCTGCACCACAAATTAATATTTCAAAAAAAATGATAGCTGTGTATTTACCTGACGATGGGGAAGGTAAATCTTACGACTATATGTTGGTCAATCCTAAAGTAATTAGTCATAGTGTTCAACACGCTTATTTACCTACTGGTGAGGGTTGTTTAAGTGTAGATGAAAATATACCTGGTTTAGTTCATCGTCATTATAGAACAACAATTAAAGCTTATGATATTGATGGTAATGAAGTTAAATTACGTTTAAAAGGTTATCCAGCAATTGTATTTCAACATGAAATTGATCATTTAAATGGTATTATGTTCTACGATTATATCGATAAAGATCATCCTCTTACTCCATTACCAGACTCAGTTGAAGTCTAATATTCAAGCCTAATGCATTTTTACATTATTGTAATAAATGTGTTAGGTTTTTCTTTTTTTATTCAATTTCCTCCTACTTTTACTACATATAAACTGCTTTATTTATTCTGATACATAAGGTAAAATAAAAATTAACTGAAATCATAGTAAATTACTATCTTTCAAAAAATGAACGACATGTATGATTTGCCTTTAAGCACAGTAAAATAAATATTATTTTATATTAAAAATTTAAAATACCTGTTATGTAGCATTCACGTTAGATGTGAAAATAAATAAACATGTATATTTTATTTATTTTCTACTTGTGCTCATAAGACAATAAATAAACATTTATTTAGGAGGAAATATATATCATGGCAGTATTTAAAGTATTTTTTCAACATAATAAAGACGAAGTAATTGTTCGTGAGAACACAAATACAATTTATGTTGAAGGTGAAACTGAAGAACAAGTAAGACGTTATTTAAAAGATCGCAATTATAATATCGAGTTTATTACTAAATTAGAGGGCGCACATTTAGAATATGAAAAAGAACATTCTGATCACTTTAATGTGGAGAACGCTCAATAATGAAACAATTACATTCTAATGAAGTAGGTGTATATGCTCTAGGCGGCTTAGGTGAGGTTGGTAAAAACACTTATGCTGTGGAGTATAAAGATGAAATTGTTATCATTGATGCTGGAATTAAATTCCCTGATGATAATTTATTAGGTATAGACTACGTTATTCCTGATTATACCTACTTAGAACAAAATCAAGATAAAATTGTTGGTTTGTTTATTACTCATGGACATGAAGACCATATAGGTGGTGTGCCCTACCTATTAAAGCAAATTAATGTGCCTATTTATGGTGGCCCTTTAGCTTTAGGTTTAATACGCAATAAATTAGAAGAACACAATTTACTGCGTAATGCTAGTTTAAATGAAATTACAGAAGATAGTGTTATAAAATCTAAACATTTTGAAATTTCTTTTTACTTAACTACGCATAGTATCCCGGAAGCATATGGTGTTGTTGTTGACACACCTGAAGGTAAAATTGTCCATACTGGTGACTTCAAATTTGATTTTACCCCTGTTGGTGCGCCTGCAAATATCGCAAAAATGGCAGAGCTTGGTAAAGAAGGCGTATTATGCTTGTTATCTGACTCTACAAATGCGCTAGTTCCTGATTTCACATTAAGTGAACGTGAAGTTGGACAAAATGTCGATAAAATTTTCCGTAACTGTAAAGGTCGTATTATTTTCGCAACCTTTGCATCAAACATCTATCGTGTTCAACAAGCGGTGGAAGCAGCAATTAAATATAATCGTAAAATTGTAACTTTTGGTCGTTCAATGGAAAATAATATTAAGATTGGTATGGAGCTTGGTTATATCAAAGCACCCCCCGAAACATTTGTTGAGCCTAACAAAATTAATAATATTCCTAAACACGAGTTACTTATTTTATGCACTGGCTCTCAAGGTGAACCAATGGCTGCACTTTCGCGTATCGCTAATGGTACACACAAACAAATTAAAATTATACCTGATGATACTGTAGTATTCAGTTCTTCTCCTATTCCAGGGAATACTAAAAGCATCAATCGTACAATTAACGCATTATATAAAGCTGGTGCTGATGTTATTCACAGTAAGATTTCTAACATTCATACATCAGGACATGGTTCCCAAGGCGACCAACAGTTAATGCTTCGTTTAATTCAACCTAAATACTTCTTACCTATTCATGGTGAGTATCGCATGCTAAAAGCTCATGGTCAAACAGGTATTGATTGTGGTGTTAAAGAAGAAAATGTCTTTATTTTTGATATTGGTGATGTCTTAGCTTTAACACACGATTCTGCGCGTAAAGCTGGTCGAATTCCATCTGGTAATGTATTAGTTGATGGAAGTGGCATCGGTGATATTGGTAATGTTGTCATTCGGGATCGTAAATTATTATCTGAAGAAGGATTGGTTATTGTTGTAGTAAGTATTGATTTTAATACAAATAAACTTCTTTCAGGTCCAGATATTATTTCACGTGGTTTTGTTTACATGCGTGAATCTGGCCAATTAATTTATGATGCACAACGAAAAATTAAAACGGATGTTATTTCAAAACTAAATTCAAATGATGATATTCAATGGCATCAAATTAAATCTTCAATCATTGAAACGTTACAGCCGTATTTATATGAAAAAACAGCTCGTCGTCCAATGATTTTACCAGTAATTATGAAAGTAAATGAAGAATAAACACACACGGTATTTCTTAAGAAATACCGTGTGTTTTACTATCTTACTATTTTTTTCTCAAAACGATTTAAATCATTATCGTGGCCGATCATTATCATAATATCTCCAATTTCAATATTCATGTTTGGATCTGGTGACACAATGATTTCTCGTCCTCTTTTTATTGCAATAATATTAATACCGAATTGTGCTCGAATATCTAAATCTCTGATTGTTTGACCAGTCAATTTTTCACTTACTTTTAACTCTACTAATGAATGCTCATCTGCGAGTTCAAGGTAGTCTAGTACACTTGCACTTGCTACATTATGTGCAATACGACGACCCATATCTCTTTCTGGATGTACCACAGTGTCAGCACCAATTTTATTCAAAATCTTTGCATGATAATCGTTTTGTGCTTTGGCCGTAACTTTTTTAACACCTAATTCTTTCAATATTAAAGTTGTTAATGTACTAGATTGAATATTCTCACCTATTGCCACAATGACATGATCAAAATTTCGTATACCTAAACTTTTCATTACCGCTTCATCTGTAGTGTCAGCTACAACAGCATGTGTCGCAATTTCACTATATTCATTTACTCGAGCTTCATCTCTATCAATAGCCATAACATCCATATCTAAAGCGTTTAACTCTCTTACAATACTTCCTCCAAAACGACCTAATCCTATTACTACATACTCTTTCTCCATGAATTCTGGAACTCCCATCTAAAAAATAAGAGCTAAAATGATAAGTTCATTTATATACTAGAAACTTATTCAAAGTTCTATAAATATAAATCACTCTCATTTCAGCTCCTCTCTTAATTTAAATTACTTTTTACCTTCCACATATTGTTTATCAAAAACGAATAATCTCAATAACAATATTAACGATGGAAGTAATAAAAGTAAACCTAAAATAAAGACGATCGTTAATGCTAAGCCCATTGATGAGTTTACACCTGAATCTGAAATTTTAATATATGGATAAAGAATATAAGGTAACTTACTCATACCGTAGCCGTAAAAAGCGAAAGCCATTTGTAAAATCACCATAATAAATGCTAAACCATGATACTTTTTAATCATATTTAAAATTCCTGCAATTAAGAAGAAAATAAAACTAATTGCAAACATCCACCAATAATGCGTAATTGCATTATAAAAGTGATTAGAGTTTTGTATTCTTAATGATAAGAATACAAATAATGAAATAATAATCATCGGTGGACCCCAGAACATAAACCATTGACGCATAAATTTATAAGCCACTTTATCTTTTGCTTTAGAAGCGTAATATGTTAAAAACCCTGATGATATATATAACACACTTACAATTGCTAAAAATACAACTGACCATGCAAAAGGACTTAATAGTAATTGTACCCAATCCAAATCAAAATGATTGCCTTGTTCATTAATGTATCCGCCTTCTGAGATAGTCAATACAGTTGCGAGTGCTGCGGGTATTAAAAGCCCAGTAATACCATATAAAAATATCCAAGGCAGTTTATTATCTTGTCCATAATGTTCAAAAGCATAAAAACTACTTCTAATAGAAATAAGAATTAAAGCGATTGAACCAGGAACTAATAACACTGTCCCTAAATAAAGAGCTGAATCTGGGAAAAATCCGACAAAACCTACAAAGAAAAATACAAAAAATACATTTGTTACTTCCCATACAGGATTTAAATATCTTTCTATAAGATGATTAATCTTTTTTTCTTCTCCCGTTAATTTTGTATGCAAAGTTAAAAATCCAGCACCAAAATCAATAGACGCTACGATAATATAACAAAATAGGAAAGTCCATAATACTGTAATACCTATGCCAGTATAATCCATTATTCTTGACCTCCAATCACTTTATCAATATCCTCGCGAGCTGGTTTATTTCTAAACATTCTCAATAATACATAAGCAGATGTAAAGAGAAGTACAAAATAAAGTAAACCGAATAAAATTGTTACTAATGTAATTCCTCCTGCCTGTGTAGCAGCTTGGCTAACACGCATGTAACCTCTAACAATCCATGGTTGACGTCCCATTTCAGTTAAGAACCAACCAAACTCTATAGCAAGCATTGAAGCAGGTCCTGTTAAAAGTACTGCATAAAGCATTACTTTTTTAGTTATAATAGGACGTAGTTTTTTTATCAATAATGCTAATATAAAAATGCCTGATACGATAAAACAAAAGATTCCCATAGCTACCATTAAATCAAAGAAATAATGAACGATTAATGGAGGTAAATCATTTTTAGGAAATTCATTTAAACCTTTTACTTTAGTATTAATATTATTATCAGCTAAAAAGCTCAGTAATCCAGGAATTTTTATAGCTCCTGAAACTTCTTGAGTGTTTTCATTTAAGACACCAAAAAATACTAAATCTGCTTTGGAACGTGTATCAAAATGCCACTCATATGCAGCTAATTTTTCTGGTTGTACTTTATGAAGAAACTTAGCAGACAAATCTCCCGCTAACATTGATAATAATGTTTGAATAAATCCAAGAATCATAGTCATTTTTAACGCTTTTTTATGATATGGCGCATCTTCACTATATTTATTTTTCAATAATTTAAATGCAGCAATTGCTGCCAAAATAAACGCCATCGTCATACCAGCTGTTGCAACAACATGAAATGCTCTAACTAAAAATGAAGAATTGAACATTGCTTCAAATGGTTGAACATTCACCATTTTACCTTTTTTCATTTCAAAACCTGCTGGAGTATTCATAAATGAGTTCACTGAAGTAATAAAGAACGCTGAGAATGAACCACCAATAATAACAGGTAAACTAATTAAAAAATGTATCCATTGATTTTTAAAACGATTCCATGTATACAGATAAATACTTAAAAAGATTGCTTCAAAGAAGAAAGCAAATGTTTCCATGAAAAGAGGAAGCGCGATAACATGGCCACCCATTTTCATAAACGTAGGCCAAACAAGTGAAAGTTGTAATCCAATAATTGTTCCAGTTACAACCCCAACTGCAACTGTAATCGTATACCCTTTTGACCAACGTTTTGCTAATGCTATATATTTAGGATCTTTCTTTTTGATCCCTAAAAACTCTGCGATTGCAAACATTAATGGCATTCCTACTCCAATAGTAGCAAAAATAATATGAACGCCTAATGTCATCCCTGTCAAAAAACGACTAATTTCGACAGAATTCATACTTAACCACCTTTTCTATAATTTAAAATTTAATCCTATATATTTAAATTATATACCTAAACATTAGTAACTAAAATTTTTTTGTTTACTTTTTAATAGATAATTTAAATGGAATTCACATAAAATTCAAAATTTGCATTTTTTAATTACCTTATATATAGTAAGAAAAGTATAATTAAAAGGAGAATATGATTTATGTCTAAAATAATTATCTATACACAAGATGATTGTCCACCTTGTAATTTTATAAAAAATTATTTAACGGAACATCATATTAATTTTATTGAAAAAAATATTAAGCATCCTTCTTATCGTAATGAAATGTTAGAATATGATGCATTCTCTACACCATTTATCTTATTAAATGAGGAGCCTATGTATCATGTAGATTTAGAAAAAATCAACAGAATATTTGATATCCAACTGTAATACATAAAAAAAGAACCTGAGACATCATAAGTTGTCTCAGGTATTTTTAATATTATTTAGAAATGCGATGAACAAGTTCTTTAACTTCATCTTGTGTTGCACAATTAATGGCACGATTTGCTAATTCCGCCATTTCGTTTTTACTTAAACCATTAATTTGTCTTCTAGCTTTAAGAATAGAGGTTGCACTCATAGAGAACTCATCTAATCCTAAACCTAATAATAATGGAATTGCTGTTTCATCGCCAGCCATTTCACCACACATACCAGTCCATTTACCTTCTTTATGAGAAGCTTCAATGACCTGTTTAACTAAACGTAAAATTGCTGGGTTATATGGTTGATATAAATATGAAACACGTTCAGACATACGGTCAGCTGCCATAGTATATTGAATTAAGTCATTAGTTCCTATACTAAAGAAATCTACTTCTTTAGCAAAGATATCAGCTAACGCAGCAGTAGAAGGAATCTCTACCATGATACCTACTTCGATATCATCAGCAACTTCTTGTCCTTCGCTAGTTAATTTATCTTTTTCTTCTAAAAGAATAGCTTTAGCATCTCTAAACTCTTTAATAGTGGCTACCATTGGGAACATAATATTTAATTTACCATAAGCAGATGCGCGTAATAACGCACGTAATTGTGTTCTGAAGATGTCTTGTTGATCTAAGCACAAACGAATTGCACGATAACCTAAGAATGGATTCATTTCTTTAGGTAAATTTAAATATGGTAATTCTTTATCTCCACCAATATCTAAAGTACGTACAACAACGCGTTTATCTTTCATAGTTTCTAACACTTTTTTATACGCTTCAAATTGTTCGTCTTCAGTTGGCATTTGATCTCTACCCATATATAAAAATTCTGTTCTATAAAGACCAATTCCTTCAGCGCCATTTTCCATAACACCATATAAATCATCAGGTGTACCAATATTAGCAGCTAATTCTGCATGTTCACCGTCAACAGTTACAGTTTCGGCATCACGAAGTTTTTGTAATTCTTTTTTATCTTCAAAGAAACGCTCACGTTTATTTTGATAAGCAATGAGTTCGTCTTCAGTTGGATCTATGATAACGTCACCAGTAATACCGTCAACAATAACCATATCTCCTTGTTTTACTTCATGAGTAATCGATTTAGTACCAACCACGGCTGCAATTTCTAATGAACGGCTCATAATTGCAGAATGACTTGTACGTCCACCAATATTTGTAACAAAACCTTGAACAAACTCTTTGTTTAATTGTGCAGTATCAGATGGTGTTAAATCGTTTCCTATAATAACTACACTTTCATCAATCATACTAGGATTTGGTAACTCCACGCCTAAAAGATGAGCAAGTACACGCTTAGAAACGTCACGAATATCTGCTGCACGTTCTCTCATATATTCATTATCCATAGATTCAAAAATAGTAATGAATTGAGTCGTAACTTCATTTAATGCTTCTGGAGCATTGACTTTCTCATTCGCAATTTTATCTTCAATTGGCTGAATTAATTCTGGGTCATCAAGTACAAGT
The DNA here is from genome assembly GCF_026222585.1 of Staphylococcus sp. SUC_1.2. Lineage (NCBI taxonomy): Bacteria > Bacillati > Bacillota > Bacilli > Caryophanales > Staphylococcaceae > Staphylococcus > Staphylococcus sp. SUC_1.2. The sequence continues at coordinate 12,445 of NZ_JANJPM010000015.1, forward strand.
AAATGTGCATCAAAAATAGCAGCTTTATCTGCACCTAATGATTTTTCAGCATTATTTCTAATTTTTGTTAATTCAATTTTGGAAGCTTCTAAAGCATTTCTGAACTTTTTAATTTCAGCATCAGTATCAGTAATTTTCTCATTTGTAAATGATAAATCAGGTTCTACTAGTAAATATGCTTTGGCAATTGCAACTCCATCAGAAGCTGCAATACCTTTAATTAATTTAGACATAATTACTCTGTTAAACCTTCTTTTGATAAAACTTCACTGATAGCTTGAAGTGCATCTTGTTCATCGCTTCCATCAGCATAGATAGTGATTTCAGCATCTTTACCTACACCTAAACTCATAACGCCCATAATTGATTTTAAATTTACTTTTTTACCGTTATATTCTAATTGAATATCTGAATCAAATTTAGATGCAGTTTGCACTAACATTGTAGCTGGGCGTGCATGAATTCCAGTTTCGTCAACAATTACATATGATTTTTGTTCCATAATCTATTTCTCCTCCGTAAGTTAGAAAATTAATTTTCTTATTATCTAACATAAAAATTTATACCCTAACACTACCAAAATATATAACTGAATTCAATTCTTATATAATTGAATTATTATAGAAAAATACACTTATATTAATAAAGTAGCAATCATTATATAAGTAATCAAACAAAGTTTGATTACTTATAATAGGTATAGCGTTATGTTAGTCAATTTTCTAATGTTATATATAAATTTCTTCCCTTTTATTATACTACATTTTTAAAAAATTAAATAATATCACGTAAAACTTTTTCACATTTTTCTATATGATCTTGACCTAATTTATTCATAAAGTAGTAACTAATTGAAGCTGAAACAGCTTGTCCCACTATTGGGAACCATTTTGTTTGTTTTGCTGCTGTACGTTTAGCAACATCTCTAATGATTAGTTTCAAAGCACCACTAGTTACTTTTTCACCAATAATTGAACTACCTTGAATTGCTGCTGCTGATAAAATACGTTCTTTAACATCTTCACCAAGAGAATTGACTTGTTTTTGATCAAGACCATAAATTTTATTAATATCTTCAATAATATCTTTCATCAATTTGATATCTACACCAAAGTCTAATCCTGGAATTGGCACAACACTCATCCCTGAAGATAATAAAGATTTTTTCTTAACAACAGCTTTAGCTTTTTCTCTACGTTGTGCAATTTCTTCTTCATTTTTAGGTAAGATATCTTTTTCGTTAATTTCTTCTATATCTAAGACCTTTTTACTAACTTTATCAGTAACTCCATTTGTAATTTTATTAATAATACCCACTTACTGACTCACCTTTCGTTTTTCATAATATTTTCAATATACATTTAATACCCTATTTCAGTACTTTAATGCTTAATATTTATGAATACAGCTTTTAAATATTTAGAAGGTTTATAATGTGGATGTGTTTTAAAGTCTTTTGGTAATCCCATGACTTCTTCTATTTCATATTCTACGTTAGCTTGTTCCAATGTTTTCTTAATTACATTTTTAAATGCTTTTAAAGAAAAAGCACTTGAATTTGTACATAGTAGCAATGTACCATCTGGTGCTAAAACATCTAAAACACCATTAATTAAATCATCATAATTTTTTTGCACTGAAAAAGTTTTCTTTTTATTACGCGCAAAACTAGGTGGATCAATGACTATTGTGTCATATTGTTTTCCATGACGTGCTGCATAATTATAAAAATCAAATGTATCCATGACATAGATATATTGACTTTTAGGGTCTACACCATTTAACCCAAAATTTTCTTCAGTTAATGTACGAGAACGATTAGCTAAATCTACACTTGTTGTAACTTTAGCATTTTTAGATGCTACCACTGAAAACGCGCCCGTATAACTAAATAAATTTAAAATACTTCTATTTTCGGCAAAATAATCACGTAATTTTTTACGAACTTCTTTTTGATCTAAAAATATTCCTGTCATTAATCCATCGTTTAAATCAACATTGTAAAATGTAAAATTTTCTTCAATAACTATTGGAAATTCCGGAGTTTCTCCAAGTACATGTCCTCCTGTATACTCCGTATCTTTAAAGCGCATTTTTTCAAAAACTGATTCAAATTTAAATACTTTTTTTATTGCTTCAATAATTATATAACGAAACTTGTAAATTCCTTTTGAATACCATTGAATAAGTAGATGTCCATTGTAATTATCAATAGTTAAACCTCCAACGCCATCTCCCTCAGCGTTAAATAGTCTAAAAGCATTAGTTCCTTCTATATTATAGTAATACTCTCTTTCTTCTAGCGCTTTTTTAAATAAATTTTCAAAGAAAGTAATATTGATATCTTCTTCTTGGCTATATGTGATTACCCATCCTAATCCTTTATGTTGACGTCCTACATAAGCTGTTGCAATATATTGGTTATTTTCAGTAACTATATTAAACAAGTCACCTTCTTTTAAATGATCGTGTTGAAAAATATCTTCTTCTTCAACTAAAGGATATTGATTTAAATATTTAGTTTCTTTGCCTTTATTTAAAGTTGCTATTTTCATTTTAATTTCTCCTATTTTAATTTTTGTAACGAATCTATTGTAATCTACTCTACTATTTTAACAAATTTAAAATTCTTCACCTAAATATTAAATTAAAAAAAGAAGTGGAACACTGAATTCAAAAATGAATTCTGTTCCACTCCCTTACTCAGATTATGGTTTTTCTTTTAATTGCAACGAAAATGCTATAATTACAGGTATTAACATAATAATTAATGTAGGTGTAATAAATATTGAAAGTAATAGACCATGAATCATTATATTAATAAATTCAGTAAGCAATTTGAAGAATAGAATACTAATCATAAACAACTGTAAATAGTAAAATTTGCCTCTTAAAAAATGAGTAAATGTCGTCGCAATGTAAATGATAATAATAAAGAGTAATATTAACAGTGTAATCCATTCAATCACGTATTGAGTTTGTGATAATTCCCATTCTCCAGATACAAATAGAGCATTTCTATTATTAAATTCTATAAATGTAAATAAGAATAAGATAAAACCACAGAAAATTTCCACATATGCTGGTTTAATCCATTTAGGACGTCTCATCCACTTAGGAATATCATCTTCTTCTATATCTACGATATTTTTAAATTTACTTTTAAATTTATCGCGTTTAGATCTAATTTTATCTAAATCTACACTTCTTCTTGTCTTACGTGCATATTCTGATGTTTTATCTTGAAGTTGTTTAAAATGAACTTTTGATTGAGTCGAAACGTTTCCTTTTTGAGTTCTTGATAATTCAGGCTCTTCTTCCCCTAATTCTTCTTTTGTTAAAGGTAACGCACGGCGTAAGAATAAGAAATTCCAAATTGCCGCTTGAGCTAATAACCACATAATGATGAAGAATGTATTTACACTTAAAATATCAATAGGCTCAATCTCATTTGCATCGATTTTGCCATACAATGACAGTTGAGTAATCAAGTAACTTATTCCATATGAAATAATAATCCATAAATAATGAACTTTTCTATTTTCTTGATACAATTCATCTTTATAAACAATATATCCTGTATGAATCACAAATGGAATAATGAATATAATTGCCCAAAAACCATATACTTGAGTCATCAATGTAATTGTAATGAGGAAGTATAAAATACCAATAACTAAAAAGAAAATTGAGATGTCGTAATCGTATTTGGTTGTTCTAAATAACGTATATCCAATCAATATGACTAGAATACCAAATAGAATAATTATGACTGCACTTACAACTGGAAAGTTGCCTATGAATCTACTCATCACTCTAATTATTTCACTAAAAAATGCATTAAGAAAGTCCCATATATTATGTATTTTTAAATCAATTTTATCTTTATCTTTTAGTTTATGGATTAAAGGCAAATTGATTAAGATAATGAGACCTGTGAAGAGTGAAACGATACCGATCAAGTAACTATAGATAATCTCGGCGTGTTTCTTAAGAAAAGACATACAGTTCACCTCAAAATTAATTATATATGAACTTTCTATTCTTGTCTTTAATAAAAAATAAAATACTTCTCTAGACTGAGATGAAGTTTATTCTTTTATTAATTGGGTATATTAATTTTGTAAAGTAATCTATGAAAAAGGAGAGTTGTCCTATGACACATGAAGATGCAAAAAAAGCAAAAGAATATGAAGAAAAATTAAAAGAACAAAAAGAAGAAAAAACTGATGATATTGAACAAACTAAACAAGATGTTCAAAATACATTAGACTAATTTTCTTATTTATGTCATCATTAAGAATATTTAATGAATAAGCCTGAGACATACAAGCTGTCTCAGGTATTTTTAATATATTGGCTATCGATGGCTGAGTTGGAAATAAATCTATCCTACTTTCTTTCATTATTTTTAGAACTAATTACATTTTAATTGTTAAATATGTAAACTGTTTAATTATAATTTATTTTTAATTAAATATAGATTAAAAGCATCTTGACATCTACTATTAAAAGTCATACATTTAAAATAAATAAAATATAAATGCACTAGGGGTGTATAGCACTGAGATGAGGCTTAACCTCAAACCCTTTGAACCTGATCTAGTTAAAAACTAGCGTAGGAAAGTGTTAACTTAAATAAATCATGTTTTTAATAATCAATAGCATTTTTATTTAAATTTACGCACAACTTTTCTACGAAGGGTTGTGCGTTTTTTTAGGAGGAACTATTTTATGTCTAAAGGTTTAAAACTTTCAGAAATTCTAGTTACGGTGCTGATTGCTGTTATTTTTGCAATCATTTATAACTTATGGTGGTTGCCATATAATTTAGCTCAAGTAGCTGGTATACATCTAGAGCAACTTACATACGGTATTTGGTTTATGGCTGCTATTGTGGCTTACTTAATTATTCCTAAACCAGGTATTGCATTAATTGCTGAATTTGCTGCTGGTGCAGGTGAAACTATTGTTATGGGGAAATTTGATATTCCTACTATAGTATATGCCATTTTACAAGGTCTAGCATGTGAAGTTGTGTTTGCTATCTTTAAATACAAATCACGTTCTTTAATGGTAGCAATGTTAGCTGGTTTAGTAACAGCATTAGTATCTTTCCCTGTAGATTATTTTTACGGCTATCTAAACGAAGTTGCGGGTTGGAACTTACTACTTTTCATCATTTTCCGTGCTATTAGTGGTATTGTACTGTCTGGTATACTCTCTTATTTAATTGTAAAAGCCTTAGATCAAACTGGAGTAACTAAATTATTCCGTCCTGCCTCTCAAAAAGATTACGACAACTTATAAGGGGAAATGATTGTGTTAAAAGTCAAAAATTTACGTCTAAAATATCCAAATGGTGATCGAAAAATTTTCGATAATCTAAATATAGAAATTAAAGATAAAGAAAAAGTGCTTTTACTAGGTCCTTCAGGATCTGGTAAAAGCACATTGCTTAATGTCCTTAGTGGCATTGTTCCTAATCTTATAGAATTACCGATGAAATATGATGAACTAGACATTGATCCTAATTCGGGGGTTATTTTTCAAGACCCAGATACACAATTTTGTATGCCAAAAGTTTACGAAGAATTAGCTTTCGTCTTAGAAAATCAAAAAGTGCCAAGAGAAGACATGGATGAACAAATTAAAAAAGCACTTGCGTCTGTAGATTTAGATGTGGATAATTCAACTTTCGTAAATAATTTAAGTGGTGGTATGAAACAAAAGCTTGCTATCGTTGAAACGATTTTACAGAAAGCTGATACACTCTTTTTAGATGAACCTACAGCTATGTTAGATGTACAAGCAACTGCTGACTTATGGCAACGATTAATTCACTTATGGACTGATCAAACGGTATTAATTGTAGAACATAAAGTGGAACATATTTGGCATCATGTAGATCGAGTCATATTAATGAACTATGATGGAGAAATTATAGCTGATAATACACCTGAATACATACTCAAACATTGTGAATCGTTACTCACTGAATTTGGCGTATGGCATCCTCATGCTTGGGATTATGCACCTATTCGAAAAGATTTAACTCCCCAATATTCCAATACACTTTTTAAATTTCAAAACGGACAAATAATTCGTAGTAAAAATACACTATTTGAAGTTTCAGAACTAAATATTCATCCTGGAGAATGGATTACAATTACTGGAAAAAATGGAGCTGGTAAAACTACTTTACTCGAATCTATGATGCAATTAGTGAAATACAACGGTACAATGTTTTATGAGAAGCGATTACTGAAGAAAATTAAAGATGCTGCTCAAAATATGTATCTTGTATACCAAAATCCTGAACTTCAATTTATTACAAATTCAGTTTATGACGAAATTAATATTCATTATAATCATCTTGATAAAGCAAAATCGAAAGAAGAAACTGAGCATCTTTTGAAACTTTTACATTTAGAAAAAGTTAAACATCATCATCCTTTTGAAATATCTACAGGTCAAAAACGTCGATTAAGCGTAGCAACTGCTTTAAGTTCAAAAGCTGAAATTGTTTTACTAGATGAGCCAACATTTGGACTTGATAGTCATAATACATTTCAATTGATTAAGCTATTTGAAGAACGTGTAAAACAAGGACAAACTATCGTAATGGTGACGCATGACCCTGAAATTATTCATCGTTATCCAACACGTCGACTTGTCGTAGAAAATCATAAGCTTTTAGAAATGGCAGGTGAATCAAATGTTTGAACGTTGGAAAAAGCGTCATACACTTGTAGATGATGTAAATATTATTACGAAATTAATTCTTGGAGTTTTATTATTTATTTTTATCATTTTTGTGCATAATTTTGATTACATGATTTATATTACTTTATTAATGTTTATATTTTTATTATCTTTTAATGGTACAGCTTTTAAAGTCATTGCTGCATTTTTATCAGCAACCATTCTCTTTGCCTTGCTATCATCATTATTCATGATTTTATATGGTGATGGTACACATATGTTATTTGAATGGGGAATTATTCATATTAGTACTGAGAGCATTGTAAGAGGTCTTCACTTATCTTTAAGAACAATTACTGTTTCAATGTTTGGTGTGTTAATTGCATTAACATCGCAAATTGTAATGATTTTCTATAGTTTAATGCAACATTTAAAAGTAAAACCTAAAATCGCCTATGCATTTATGGCTGCTATTCGTATGGTACCACTTATTTTTACATCATTTATTCAATTAAGACGTTCTTTAAAAATGCGTTACCAAATGATTGACGCATCAAATTATAGAGGTCTTAAACACTTAAAACATTTACTCATTCCAGTGTTAAGTCAAAATATAAGACGTGCATATCAATTATCTGTAGCAATGGAATCCAAAGGCTTTAAAGACGGTCCTCGGACTTATTATTACAAAACACCATTTTCTTATAGAGACTTAATATTTATCGTTTGTATTATAGCCATTTTAATTATATCTTATTATTTTGCTCAATTTTTCCCAATTACTGGCATTACAGACGTTAGAAAATCACAATTATAATAGAAAGGACGTACTCTCATTATATAGAGATACGTCCTTTTTAGTTTATTTGAGTGCTTTATTTCCAATATCTTTACGATAAAATAGTTGATCACTCTTAATTTTTTCTACATTTCCATAAGCATCTTTTTGTGCTTGTTGAATAGTTTTTCCTTTTCCAATGGCTAATACAACTCGTCCGCCAGATGTAAGAAATGTATCATTTTCTTTTTTCAAACCACTAACGAAATAATGGTTATTTAATTCAAAGCCTGAAACCTCTGCACCTTTATCATATGACCCAGGATAGCCTTTCGAAGCAAGCATTACTCCTACCACATAATCGTTAATCCATTGAAAACGAATAGGTTCTTTACGGTCTAGAGCAACGATTTGTGCCATCAAGTCACTTTCTAGACGACTTAACAATACTTGCGCTTCTGGATCACCAAATCGTGCATTAAATTCAATAACTTTAGGACCTTCCTTAGTTAAAATTGCACCTATATAAAGTAAACCAAAATAGTCATAACCCTCTTCTTTTAACGCTCTAGCAATTGGTTGAGCAATATCTTTGTTTGTACGTTCTAAAACGTCATTTGAAATATGAGGAACAGGACAATAAGCGCCCATCCCACCAGTATTAGGACCTTCGTCATTATCATAGGCACGTTTATGATCTTGAGCAATACAGTCAAAAGGAACTGCATAATCACCATTAATGAATGTCATTAATGAGAATTCTTCTCCTTCAAGAAATTGTTCAAAGACAACTTTTCCATCTTCTTGTGGATATAGCACTTCTACCGCTTCAATTGCTTCATCTCGTGTATTAGCAATAATTACGCCTTTACCAGCAGCTAACCCATCCTTTTTGACTACAATAGGTAATTCGCATTCATTTACATAATTAAGTGCTTCAGTTTTATTGTCTATTTCTTTATAATCAGCAGTTGGAATATCATATTTTTCCATTAACCTTTTAGCAAAAGATTTAGAACCCTCAATTTGGGCTGCTTCTTTGTTAGGACCAAAGACTTTAACATGATTGTCTCTCAATTTATTAGATAAACCATCTATCAATGGTTGTTCTGGACCAATAATCACCCATTCTATATGATGTTGGTGGACAAATTGTAAAATAGCCTCATGGTCGGTTTCAGCAATTTCAGTGTGTATTTCAGCTAAATGAGTCATTGCATCATTTCCAGGAATAGCATAAAGTTTTTCAATAAGTGGCGACTGATGTAATTTTGATACTAATGCATGTTCACGACCGCCTGCACCTATAACTAAAACATTCATTTCTTTTCTCCCTCTATTCTCTCAATTATTTTAAATTAGTGTTTAAAATGACGCATACCAGTAGTAACCATAGCAATACCATGTTTGTTAGCCATATCAATCGAATCTTGGTCTTTAATTGAACCGCCTGGTTGAATAATAGCTTTAATACCATGTTTTGCAGCAAGTTCAACAGTATCATCCATTGGGAAGAAGCCATCAGAAATCATTACTACATTGTCATTTATTTCAATTGCGCGCTCTAATGCAATCTTAGCTGCACCTACTCTATTCATTTGTCCTGCACCAATTCCAACTGTCTGTTTATTATTACTTAAAATGATTGCATTACTTTTCACTGATGGAATAACTTTCCATCCTAGAAGCATTGCCTCCCACTGAGCATCGGTAGGTTCAACGTCTGTAACAACCTTCATTTCTTCTTTAGACACTTCGTAATTATCTTTATCTTGAACCAAATATCCACCTGAGACTGAAACAAATTCTTCTTCACGATTATCAATTGTCATATCAATTTCTAATAAGCGAATATTTTTCTTTTGAGTTAAAATATCTAAAGCTTCTTTATCAAATTTTGGTGCAATGACAACTTCTAAGAAAATAGAATGTAACGTTTCCGCTAAATCTTTGGTAACTGTTCTATTGAGTGCAATGATCCCACCAAAGATAGACTGATTATCTGCATCATACGCATGTTTAAATGCAGTTTCAATATCAGTGCCAATACCTACACCACATGGATTCATGTGTTTAACTGCAACGGCAGCTGGTTCTTTAAATTTTTTCACTAATGCTAATGCTGAATCTGCATCTTTAATATTATTAAAACTCAATGCCTTACCATGTAATTGTTTCGCACCAGCAATAGTATGTTTACTATTAGAAGTACGAACAAAACGTGCTGATTGTTGAGGATTCTCACCATATCGTAATTCTTCACTATCTCCTTTGAAGAAACTTACAATTGCATGATCATATTCATTTGTATGTTCAAATACTTTAATCATTAATGACTTACGGTATGATTCATCAAGTCGATGTTCTTTAATTCGTTGAATGACTTCATTATAATCAGATGGATGGACAATGGTTGTTACATGTTTAAAATTTTTGGCTGCAGCACGTAACATAGTTGGACCACCAATATCGATATTTTCAATTGCATCATCTTCAGTTACATCTGGATTAGCTACAGTTTGTTGGAAAGGATATAAGTTGACCACAACCATATCAATTAAATCAATGTGTTGTTCTGATAATTGTTCTAAATGTTCAGGTTTATTACGATCTGCTAAAATACCACCGTGTACTGCTGGATGTAACGTTTTTACACGACCATCCATAATTTCAGGGAATTGCGTCAACTCTGATACAGATTTAACAGTTACATTAGCTTCTTCTAAAGCACGTTTTGTACCGCCCGTTGAATATAATTCATAATCTAATTGCGTTAATGATTTAGCAAATTCCACGACTCCACTTTTATTTGAAACACTAATAATTGCTTTTTTCATGATTAACTATGCTCCTTATTTAATAACTTTAGCTATTACACTTGGATAAAGTTCATATTCTAATTGTTTCACACGTTCTTCTAACGCTTCTTTTGTATCGTCCGGTTTTATATCACATTTTCGTTGTTCAATTATTTCTCCCGTATCCATTCCACTATCTACATAGTGAACTGTTGAACCTGTTTCCTTATCCCCACTATTAAATGCTTGACCAATTGCATCTTTCCCCTTGTACTTTGGTAATAATGAAGGATGAATATTCAATATTTTACCTTCATAAGCATTTAATAAGTCTGGTCCCACTAATCTCATATAACCTGCTAAGATAATCCACTCCACCTCTTCACTATGAAGAAGTTGAATTAATTTTTGTTCATATTCTGCTTTGTTTTCAAAGTCTTTAGGTTCATTAATATGAACCATCACTTTCAACTGTTTTGCACGCTCAATGCAATAAGCATCGTGATGATCTGTATATAAAGAAGTAATTTCTATATTATTAAGGTGCCCCTTATCAACTTTAGATACAATATTTTCGAAGTTACTTCCTGATCCAGAGGCAAATATAGCCACCTTAGTCATATCTATACCCCCTCAAGATAAATCGGTTCATCATTACTTTTAACAATTTCCCCTATTTGATATGCAGCAATATCTTGTTCTTTTAAGATATCAAGTGCTTTAGATACATCTTCTTTATTTACAATGACAGTATAGCCTATGCCCATATTAAAAACGTTATACATTTCACTCGTTTCAATGTCAGCTTGTTGTTGTAACCATTCAAATACTTTTGGTGTTGGGAAGGATTGTGTATCAATTTTAGCTGCTAACCCGTTAGGTAAGCCTCTAGGTATATTTTCATAAAATCCGCCACCAGTAATATGATTCATGCCTTTGATTTTAACTTTTTCTTTTAAAGTTAAAATAGGTTTCACATACAATTGAGTCGGAGCTAAAAATGTATCAAGATAAGTACTTCCATCAAATGAATCATTCAAATTAATTCCGGATTCTTGAATTAACTTTCTTACTAAACTATACCCATTAGAATGAATTCCATTAGAAGCTAAACCAATGATAATTTGTCCCTCTTCTACTTCAGATCCATCAATATATTCATCTTTTTCGACTGCCCCTACAGCAAAACCTGCTAAGTCATATTCTCCTTCGTGATACATTTCACCCATCTCGGCTGTTTCTCCACCAATAAGAGCAGTATGAGTAGCTTCACAACCATCACTCACACCTTTTACAATTTGCTCTATCACTTCCGGAACAACTTTATTTGTTGCTATATAATCTAAAAAATATAGCGGTTCTGCGCCCGTTGTAAGAATATCATTTACACACATGGCAACTGCATCAATACCAATCGTGTCATGCTTATTATTATCAATGGCAAGCTTTAATTTTGTTCCTACACCATCTGTACCAGAGACTAATACTGGCGCTTTCATATTAAGCTGGGATAAATCAAAAGTCGCACCAAATCCACCTAATCCACCAAGTACTTCTTTACGCATTGTACGTTGAACATGACTAGACATTCTTTCTACCGCTTCATAACCTGCATGAATATCAACACCTGATTGTTCATAAGCTTTAGACATGTATATTTCCCTCTCTATCAAAATAATGTTTATGATTATCAATATATTCTTTTTGACGTGTACTTAAATTATTTAAATAGTTTTCTTCATAGTCAAATAGACCTGCTGGATAATCTCCTGTAAAACTTTCTACACATAATCCACTATATGGTGCATCAAAATCTAATCCAATTGATTCTATAAGACCTTCAACACTTAAATATGCAAGAGAATCTGCACCAATATACTCACAAATTTCTTCTGGAGATTTACTAGCAGAAATCAATTCAGCAGTAGTAGACACATCAATTCCATAAAAACTAGGGAACATAAATTCTGGAGAAGCTATACGTACATGTATTTTATTTGCTCCAGCATCTTTAAGCATTCTGACAATACGTTTACTTGTTGTTCCTCTTACAATAGAGTCATCAACTAAAATAATGTCTTTACCTTCTACAATATCTTTCACTGCCGATAGCTTAACGCGTACTCCTTGTTCACGTAATTCTTGTGTAGGTTGAATAAAAGTTCGTGCGACATATTGGTTTTTTACAAGTCCCATTTCATAAGGTAATTGAATCTCTTCAGCATAGCCACTAGCTGCAGATAATGATGAGTTTGGAACACCGATAACCATATCTGCTTGAGCCGGACTTTCTTGAGCTAATTTTTCACCAGAAACTTTACGAACTGCATGCACATTTTTTCCAGCAATGGTTGAATCTGGACGCGCAAAGTAAATATATTCCATTGCTGAAATAGCTGTGTTAGTGTGACTTGTATATGATTTTACTTCAATGCCATTGTGATTAATGACAACATACTCTCCAGCATGAATATCTTGGACATATTCTGCTCCTAGCACATCTATGGCACATGTTTCACTAGCTAAAATGTATGTTCCATCTTGCATCTTACCAACTACTAGAGGACGAATCGCATTTGGATCAACAGCACCATACAAAGCGTCTTTAGTCAATATCGCGAAAGTAAATCCACCTTTAATTTGTCGTAAACTTTCTTTTAGCGCCTCTTCAAATGTAGGAGCTTTACTACGACGAATTAAATGCATAATCACTTCAGTATCAGAAGATGAGTGGAAAATGGCACCATGTTTTTCAAGGTATTGTCTTAAAGTTTGTGCATTAATTAAATTACCATTATGACAAATTGCGACACTCATATCGTAGAAATGATATAAAAATGGTTGGATATTTTCGATACCTTTATTTCCTGATGTCGCATAACGAACATGTCCAATAGCATGATTGCCATCTTTTAGTTTATTAAGTTGTGGTTCTTTAATGGCTTCAGTAAGTAAACCTAAACCACGTTCACCCTTTAGAGTATCTTCATCAGAAACTACAATCCCTGCACCTTCTTGCCCTCTATGTTGTAAACTATGCAATCCCATATAAGTTAACTGAGCTGCTTCTGAATGATTCCAAATGCCAAAGACACCGCATTCTTCGTTTAATCCACTGTAGTTAAACATTCTGAAATAGCTCCTTCCCAAATTGCTTTAATATCTGAGACTTTTTCTGTAATTGTAGATGTAGTATTAGATACTTTAAATTCATCAACATCTGTTAATTCACCAATTTTAATAGCTCCATCTACATCTAGTGTTTGTCCTTCTTTGACTGCAACGACATAACGTCCTTGTGTTTCACTAAATAATTGTGCATCAGAGAGTTCTACTTTTGCTTCTAATCCTAAATTATAATAAGCACTTATTTTAGCAAGCGTAATAAGTAAACCGCCTTTACCTACAGTTTGTACATGAGAAGCAATTCCATTTCTAATAGATGTTTTTATTGCTTCGCCTTTTGCCACTTCATCACCTAAATCAATTTCTTCATACTCATGATTGACTTTACTATATAAAAGTTTTTCAATTTGACTTCCACCAAAATCATTTCTTGTTTCTCCTACAAGATATAATGTATGCCCTGTTTCTGGATGGAAATCATTTAAATATTGAATATCTTCAATGAGTCCTACCATTCCTACTACTGGTGTAGGGAAAATAGAAGTTCCTCTAGTTTCGTTATATAAAGAAACGTTTCCTGATACTACCGGTGTTTTTAATACTTCACAAGCTTCTGCCATACCTTTTGTAGAATCAATTAATTGTTGGTAAATTTCTTTCTTTTCTGGAGAACCATAATTTAAACAGTCTGTCATAGCTAATGGTGTTGCGCCTACAGCAATTAAATTTCTATAAGCTTCTGCCACAACCATTTTTCCACCTTCGTAAGGTTGATTAAATACATATCGAGCTTCACCATCAATGGTTGAAGCAATGGCTTTATTTGTTCCTTCAACTCTTACTACAGATGATTGTAGTCCAGGTTTAATAATGGTATTAGCACCTACTTGTTGATCGTATTGTTCATATAAATAATGTTTCGAAGCAATTGTTGGATGCTTTAATAATTTCTTAAATACATCTTGTACATTGATCTCACTATAATCATTTTTTGAGGTATTATATTCTTTTTCTTCACCTTCTAAAATATAGACAGGTGCTTCATCAGCTAGTGCATCAACAGGAATATCTGCATACACTTCATCTTCGTATTTAAGAACGAAGCGGTCAGTATCCGTTACTTCACCAATTACTGCACTATCAAGTTCATGTTTATCAAATAAGTCCAAGAACTTTTGTTCTGTTCCTTTTTCAACAACAAGTAACATTCTTTCTTGTGTTTCAGATAACATCATTTCATATGGTGAGATTCCTGGTTCACGTGTTGGGACTTGATCTAGATACAGTACTAATCCACTACCGCCTTTAGCAGCCATTTCTGATGAAGAAGAGGTAAGACCTGCTGCTCCCATATCTTGGATACCTACAAGTTCATCAAATGTGATTGCTTCAAGTGTGGCTTCCATTAATTTTTTACCTACAAATGGGTCACCAATTTGTACTGAAGGTCGTTTACTTTCACTTTCTTCAGTTAATTCTTCAGATGCAAATGTGGCACCATGAATACCATCACGTCCAGTTTTAAGGCCTACATAAATGACTGAATTTCCTTCACCTTTAGCAGTACCTTTTTGTACCATATCGTGATCGATAACACCTACACACATTGCATTGACAAGCGGATTTCCATCGTAACGTTCATCGAATTCGATTTCTCCTGCTGTAGTTGGTATACCAATACAATTACCGTAACCACCAATACCACGGACAACGCCTTTTAATAAACGTTGATTTTGTTTTACTGATAATTCACCGAATCGCAAACTATTTAGTAGGTTAATGGGTCTTGCTCCAATCGATACGATATCTCTGATGATACCTCCTACACCAGTAGCTGCACCTTGATAAGGTTCGATTGCTGAAGGATGATTGTGAGATTCTACTTTGAAAACTACCGCTTGATTATCACCAATATCTACAACTCCAGCACCTTCACCTGGTCCCATAAGGACATGCTCGCCAGTTGTCGGGAATTGCTTTAAGAAAGGTTTAGAATGTTTATAAGAGCAATGTTCACTCCACATGACTGAGAAAATACCTACTTCTGTAAAGTTAGGCTCTCTTCCTAAAATCTCACGTACCTTATTATATTCTTCATCACTTAAACCCATGTCTTGATATAGTTTTTCAAGTTTAATTTCTTCAATACTAGGTTCGATAAACTTAGACATTTTGTTCCCTCCAACTATTTACCATTGCTTCGAATAATTTAACACCACTGTCTGTACCAAGAAGTGTTTCAAGTGCTCTTTCAGGATGAGGCATCATTCCACATACATTGCCTGCTTTATTTACAATACCTGCAATATGTTCATGAGACCCATTCGGGTTATCTTCATATGTTAAAATAATTTGATTATTTTCAACTAATTCATTGTACATATCATCTGTACAATAATAATGTCCTTCTCCATGTGCTACAGGATAAACAACAATTTCATTTTCTCCATATAAATTAGTAAAAGGAGTTTGATTATTAACAATTTTCAGTTTTTCATTTCTGCTAATAAATAGATGTGAATCATTATGTAATAAGGCGCCGGGTAATAGTCCTATCTCAGTTAAGATCTGGAATCCATTACATACACCTAAAACGGGCTTACCTTCACTGGCAAAACGTTTCACTTCGCTAATAATTGGAGCGACACTTGCCATAGCCCCTGAACGTAAATAGTCACCAAATGAAAAACCACCTGGAATTAATACCCCGTCAAAACCTTTTAAAGATGTTTCACGATAATCTACATATTCAGCTTCTGCACCTGTTTTAATAGCTGCATTATACATATCTCTATCACAGTTAGATCCTGGAAAAACGAGAACTGCAAATTTCATATTATGCATTCTCCTTTTCATCAACAATTTTATAACTATATTCTTCAATAACCGTATTAGCAAATAACTTTTCGCTTAATGTCGTAATAATATTATTTACTGCTTCATCTGTAGCTTCATCAACAGTCATATATAATACTTTACCTACTCTAATGTCATTAACTTGTTTATAACCTAAGTCATGCACAGCACGATTTAATGCTTGACCTTGTGTATCCAATACCTGTGGTTGTAATGTAATGTGAAGTTCAATTGTTTTCATTATTTTAGTTCCTCCAATTTATCCAAAAATGTTTGATACGTATCTATTAAAGAACCAGTATCATTTCTATATACATCTTTATCGAAATTCGTATCTGAATATTTATCCCAAATACGACAAGTATCTGGTGAAATTTCATCCGCTAATAAAATATCACCATTTTCTGTTTTTCCAAATTCAACTTTAAAATCTACTAATCTTAAATCCATTTCATTCATTAATTGAATTAATACTTTATTAATATTTTTAGCCATATCTTTTAATGTCTTAATTTCCTCATCATTAGCAATATGAAGTAATTTGACATGATCATCAGTAATCAATGGATCATTTAAATCATCATTTTTATAAAAGAACTCTACAAGTGGTTCATCAAATACATGGCCTTTTTCAAAACCTAAACGTTTCGTAATAGAACCTGTCGCAATATTTCTTACAACTACTTCTAGTGGTATAATCTTTACTTCTTTAACTAATTGCTCAGTTTCAGAAAGCTGTTTAATAAAATGGCTTTCAAGGCCATGTTTATTTAAATATTCGAAAATAATTGAAGTAATTCGATTATTTAAACGTCCTTTCCCTTGCATCTTATCCTTTTTGGCGCCGTTACCTGCTGTGACTTCATCTTTGTATTCAACTCTCAACTGATGTACTGTTTCAGTTGAAAATACTCTTTTTGCTTTACCTTCATAAAGTAATGACATTGATTATTCTCTCCCTTTAAATTGTTTCAACATTTCATTTTCAGTTTCATTAACATTATTTGTAAGAATGGTCATATGCCCCATTTTTCTATCCGGTTTTCGTTCTGTTTTTCCATAGATGTGGACATGCCATTCAGGATGATCTCCAAATTTATCTTCTAATAAGTCTAAATCGCGTCCTAGTAAATTCATCATCACAGCTGGTTTTAAAATTTCAATCTCTTGAGGTAAATCTTGACCAGTTACTGCTAAGATATGTGTATCAAATTGAGAATAATCACATGCTTCAATCGTATAATGTCCAGAGTTATGTGGTCTCGGTGCAATTTCATTTACATATAAGTGATTTGATTTATCAATAAAGAATTCCACGGTAAAAGTACCAACAAAGTGAACTTTTTCGATTATTTTATTTACTTCTTTTCTCGCTTCTTGCTCTTTATCGCATCTAGCTGGAATAATAGTTTTAAATAGTATTTGATTACGATGCTCGTTTTCTTGTAGTGGGAAATAAGCAATTTGTTTTTGATTACCAATCGTTACAGTTAAAGATACTTCTCGATCGAGATCTAAAAATTTTTCTGCCACACATTCATGTTTTGAAACAAGTACTTTAGCTTCTTCAACATTGGAATCATTTTTCACTAAAATTTGTCCTTTACCATCATATCCACCAAAACGTGTTTTTACGATAAATGGATAACTTAATGTTTCAATTGCTTGATTCAAATCTTTTTCATCTTTTAAAGATACATAAGGAACAATTTTCGTACCTGCAGATTCTAATGTTTGTTTTTCAGTTAAACGATCTTGTAATAATTCAATTGCTTGATAACTTTGAGGAATGTTAAATTGTTGAGTTAGTTGCTTAAGTTGTTGAGCAGATATATTTTCAAATTCATAAGTAATCACATCTGATTGTTGACCCAATTTGTTTAAGGCTTCTTCATCATCATACTCTGCCGTGATAAAAACATCTGCTACTGATTTACATGGACTATCTGGATTAGGATCTAAACACGCTACATTAAAGCCCATTTTTTGGGCAGATTGTGCCATCATCTTACCTAATTGTCCTCCACCAATAATACCAATTGTTGCTCCGAACTTTAATCTATTGAAGTTCATCTTGCATTTCGCCTACCTTATCTACTAAAGATTGTTCATATTGTTCAAGATGTTTACGAACTGAATCATTTCCAATACTTAAAATTCTCGCTGCTAAAATACCAGCATTTTTAGCCCCAGATTTACCGATTGCCGTTGTAGCAACAGGAATTCCACCAGGCATTTGAACAATAGACAATAGTGAATCTAGTCCTTTTAAACTTTTAGATTCAATAGGTACACCGATAACAGGTAACGTTGTCATTGAAGCAACCATCCCAGGTAAATGTGCTGCACCACCAGCGCCAGCAATAATAACGTCATAACCGTTTGTACGTGCTTCACTTGCAAAATCAAACATTAACTTTGGCGTACGATGTGCTGACACTACTTTCTTTTCATATGGTATTTCAAATTGTTCTAACATTGCACAACTTTCTTGCATAATCTTCCAGTCTGAGGAACTACCCATAATGACTGCTACTTTCACTTTGTACACCCTTTCAAAGTTTAAAATATAAATCTTATTAGTTGTATATTACACGTATAGCATACCAAGTATAAGAGTTAATTTCAATCAAAAATCGAACTTTATCTATGTTTCTTAACTTAATTTACGCTTTTTAGCTAAAATTTGACGTTTTTATACCTTTAAAGTTAATCTATAGACAGATGTTTAATAAACAAGGAGGAATTTTTTGTGGTTGCAAAAATTTTAGATGGGAAACATATTGCAAAAGATTATAGACAAGGGTTGCAAGACCAAGTTGAAATTTTAAAAGAAAAGGGATATACACCAAAATTATCCGTTATTTTAGTTGGGAATGATGGTGCAAGTCAAAGCTATGTTAATTCTAAAAAGAAAGCTGCTGAAAAAATAGGGATGATATCTGAAATTGTTCATTTAGCTGAAGATACTTCTGAAGAAGACGTATTAAAAGAACTAGATCGTTTAAATAATGATGATTCGGTAAGTGGCATTTTAGTCCAAGTACCTCTTCCTAAACAAGTTAGCGAACAAAAAATTTTAGAAGCAATTAATCCAGAAAAAGACGTTGATGGTTTCCACCCATCAAACATTGGTAAATTATACATTGATGAACAAACGTTTGTCCCTTGTACACCATTAGGAATTATGGAAATTTTAAAACATGCAGATATCGATTTAGAAGGTAAAAATGCTGTCGTAATTGGCCGAAGTCACATTGTAGGTCAACCCGTGTCTAAGTTATTATTACAAGCAAATGCGACAGTAACAATCTTACATTCACGTACTAAAGATATGCATAGCCATTTAAAACATGCAGATGTTATCGTCAGTGCAGTAGGTAAACCTGGATTAGTTACTAAAGACGATGTAAAAGAAGGCGCAGTGATTGTGGATGTAGGTAATACTCCTGATGAAAATGGCAAACTAAAAGGTGACGTTGAATTTGAAGAAGTAAAAGAAATTGCAGGTGCTATTACTCCAGTACCAGGCGGTGTAGGTCCTTTAACTATTACGATGGTTTTAAATAATACATTATTAGCTGAAAAAATGCGTAGAGGCATTGAATAATTTAAATTCAAACGTTTATTATTAAAAAAGAGAGAGACATAATTTCAAATTAATTATGCCTCTCTCTTTTTTTAATAATATATTACATTTATACTGAAACACTTAATTTTGGAACAAATGTTTCATAATGAATATGTTCTTGGCTTACGCCTATTTCTTTTAATACTTCAATCACTGATTGAATAAATTTAGCACTTCCACAAACATATACTTCACTATCATTATTCACATAATTTTCAAGAGTTTCTTTAGTTAAATAACCTTTAGCTTGTCTATCATATAATTCATATTTCGCGTTGTCGTAGCGTTTTGAAATATCTTTTAAATGAGAAGTGAATGGTGTATCGTTAACGTCTCCAGTTACTTGAATAAACTGTGCATGACTTCCATTTTCAGCTACTTTATCAAACATTGAAACAAGTGGTGTGACACCAATACCCGCACCAATAAATACTTGTGGTTGATTTTGGTTAACCACACCAAATGGACCTACTGGAGCTGATAAGTTAATATCATTTCCTTCTTTTAATTCATCATGTAAAATAGTTGAAACTTCACCTTCATGGTCTGTAGATACATCACGTTTGACAGCAAAAGTTAAATGATTGTTATCGCCACTAACAATTGAATAGTGACGTTTTGCACGATAAGGCATTTTTTCACTACTTACATCAACTGTAATATATTCTCCTGGTGTAAATTGACTTAAATCATATTTATCTGATACTACAGTAAAGGATTTAATATCAGATGAAAGTTGGTCAATTTTTTCTATTTTAAATGGTTGGAAACCTTCCCATAACATTTTACTATAAATATCTTTTTCAACTTGAATAAATACATCAGCAATTTCTTGATATGCTTTTTTCCAAGTTTGAATAATAGGATGACTATCTTCTAATCCTAAAACAGCTTTAATTGCTTCAATTAAGTTTTCTCCTACGATATCATATCCAGCTGGTGGTACTTGCAACGCACAATGTTTATATGCAATTTCTTTAACAACTGGCAAAATATTTTCTAAATGCTCAATATTAACTGCAGCTGCTAATACACTTTGAGCTAAAGCAGTAGATTGGAATCCTTTTTGTTGGTTAGTTTGGTTAAACATATTTTTTAACTCTGGATGTTGTTGAAACATTCTATTGTAAAAATAAGAAGTGATCTCTGTTCCTCTTTCTTGTAATACTGGAACAGTTTCTTTTACAATTCCTTTTTCTTGTTCTGTTAACATTCAAATCCACTCCTACTTAAAATTATATGTGTAAAATATATTTATTTACTACAAATATATTTTAGTACAATACTTATTATAATGTAATATAGATTTTTTTAAATTCACAGAACTTTCATTTTACATAAATTTAATATTTATTTATCTTAAGTTCATTTAAATTTAATCTTGAATAAGCTATATTAAGACTATAGTATGATGTTAAAAATCAGAAATTAAAGTATAGTTAAATTATTCAAATGACTTATTACATTCGGAGGTTAACGTAATGAATAAACTCATACAATCTCTTTCAGCTCTCGGTGTCTCCGCTACTCTTGTGACTCCAAATTTAAGTGCAGAAGCTACTTCAAATCATACTCCACAGCTTAAAGGAGTAAACGATATTGTTATTGA
Organism: Staphylococcus sp. SUC_1.2; assembly: GCF_026222585.1. Taxonomy (NCBI): domain Bacteria; kingdom Bacillati; phylum Bacillota; class Bacilli; order Caryophanales; family Staphylococcaceae; genus Staphylococcus; species Staphylococcus sp. SUC_1.2. Next base: position 33,948 of record NZ_JANJPM010000015.1, read on the forward strand.
AAAAGGTCAAGATTATAATGTATTAAATGGAATTAGTGCCTATGATAAAGAAGATGGTGATTTAACACATAAAATTACAGTTGATGGTCACGTAGATACGTCAAAAGTAGGTACTTATAAAGTAAGATATAATGTCATCGACTCAGAGGGAGCCGAAGAATCATCAACACGTTACATAAAAGTTAAATAAATGTGTCAATTTTCTGAAAAAGACGAGATGAATATCTCGTCTTTTTTATTTAATTTTTATTGTAAACGCTAGAATTGATAATGTTTCTCAAATGTAACGAACAATTTTCTATTTTTGACATTTTTCACAGAATAGACACATAATTTTAACAAACCTTACATTCCCCGTCATTCCTATTGTTACTAGTTTTTTCCTATTTATTATTGTAATTTTTTTCTAATAAGGTCTTGTAAATATCGCGTAATGAACTAAAATTAATGGTAAGCCCTACATTTGTAGTATTAGGAGGTCAAAAAAGTGTCAAAATTTAAGTCGTTGCTTCTTATGTTTGGCACACTAATTTTACTTAGTGGTTGTTCAAACATAGAAGTGTTTAATGCAAAAGGGCCAGTAGCAAGTAGTCAGAAGTTCTTGATTATTTACTCAATCATCTTCATGCTTGTTATTGTTGCTGTTGTACTTACTATGTTCGCTGTTTTTATTTTCAAGTATAGTTACAATAAAAATGACGAATCTGGTAAGATGCACCACAATTCTTTAATTGAAACAATTTGGTTTGTGGTACCAATCTTAATCGTAATTGCTTTAGCTATTCCAACAGTTAAAACATTATACGATTACGAGAAACCACCTGAAAGTAAAGAAGACCCATTAGTTGTCTATGCAGTTAGTGCCGGATATAAATGGTTCTTTGCTTATCCAGAACAAAAGGTTGAAACAGTGAATACATTAACTATTCCTAAAAACCGTCCAGTTGTATTTAAATTACAATCTATGGATACAATGACTAGTTTCTGGATTCCTCAATTAGGTGGTCAAAAATATGCCATGACTGGCATGACAATGAATTGGACTTTAACAGCCGATCAAACTGGTACATTCAGAGGACGTAACTCTAACTTCAATGGTGAAGGTTTCTCTCGCCAAACATTTAAAGTTCACTCTGTAAACCAAAAAGATTTCGATGCTTGGGTTAAAGATGCTAAAAGTAAGAAAACTATTAGCCAAGATGAGTTTGATAAACAAATCTTACCAAGTACTCCAAATAAAGAATTAACATTTAGTGGTACTCACATGGCATTTGTCGATCCTGCAGCTGATCCAGAGTATATCTTCTATGCATATAAACGTTACAACTATACTCAAAAAGATCCTAACTTCGTTGCTGAAAAAGATCTTTACAAAGATGTAACAGATAAACCTCAAAAACCAGCTCGTAAGGTAACAGTTACAAATGTCAACTATCCTCGTCATGGTATGAAGCCAATGATTTTAGGCAACGATGACCCTTACGATAGTGAGTTCAAAGATGAAGAAACTCACAACGCTAAGGAAATGGAAAAAATCAATAAAGGAGCTAAAGACGAGAATGCGTCTAAAGCAGATAATGATCATGGAGGTGAACATTAATGAATTTTCCATGGGATGAATTACTCGTTAAAGGTAACTGGATGATTACTATGGCCCAAATTGGTGCCCCATTCTTAGTTATCGGTTTAATCGCAGTAATTACTTATTTCAAATTATGGAAATATCTATACAAAGAATGGTTCACATCCGTAGACCATAAAAAAATCGGTTTAATGTACTTAATTTGTGCAGTATTAATGTTCGTTCGTGGTGGTATTGATGCGTTATTACTTCGTACTCAATTAACTATTCCGGATAATACTTTCTTGGAATCAAATCACTATAACGAAATTTTTAGTACGCACGGCGTTATCATGATTATCTTTATGGCTATGCCATTCGTTTTCGGTTTATGGAACGTTGTTGTTCCTTTACAAATTGGGGCTCGTGATGTGGCATTCCCTGTAATGAACAACATCAGCTTCTGGTTATTCTTTGTTGGTATGATTTTATTTAACCTATCATTTATCGTAGGTGGATCACCAGCAGCTGGTTGGACAAACTATGCTCCACTAGCAGGAGAATTTAGTCCTGGTCCAGGAGTTAACTACTACTTAGTAGCAATTCAAATTTCAGGTATCGGTACTTTAATGACAGGTATTAACTTCTTTGTAACAATACTTAGATGTAAAACACCTACTATGAAGTTTATGCAAATGCCTATGTTTACTGTAACTACTTTTATTACGACATTAATCGTAATTTTAGCATTCCCAGTATTCACAGTTGTTCTTGCTTTAATGACAGCTGATAGAGTATTCGGAACTCATTTCTTTACAGTAGCAGATGGCGGTATGCCAATGTTATGGGCAAACTTCTTCTGGGTATGGGGGCACCCTGAAGTTTATATCGTTATCTTGCCTGCATTTGGTATTTATTCAGAAATTATTCCAACATTTGCTCGTAAACGTTTATTCGGTCACCAAAGTATGGTGTGGGCAACTGCTGGTATCGCGTTCTTAAGTTTCTTAGTTTGGGTTCACCATTTCTTCACAATGGGTAATGGTGCTTTAATTAACTCATTCTTCTCAATCTCAACAATGTTAATCGGTGTACCTACCGGAGTTAAATTATTTAACTGGTTATTAACATTATATAAAGGACGTATTACTTTTGAGTCACCAATGTTATTCTCATTAGCCTTTATCCCTAACTTCTTATTAGGTGGGGTTACTGGTGTAATGTTAGCAATGGCATCAGCTGACTATCAATATCACAACACTTATTTCTTAGTAGCTCACTTCCACTATACATTGGTTACTGGTGTAGTATTTGCCTGTCTAGCTGGTTTAATCTTCTGGTATCCTAAAATGATGGGTTACAAATTAAATGAAAAATTAAATAAATGGGCATTCTGGTTATTCATGATTGGATTTAACGTATGTTTCTTACCACAATTCATTCTTGGTTTAGACGGTATGCCACGTCGTTTATACACTTATATGCCATCTGATGGTTGGTGGTTATTAAACTTCATCTCAACTATCGGTGCATTAATGATGGCAGTCGGCTTCCTATTCTTAGTAGCAAGCATTATCTACAGCCACATTAAATCTCCACGTGAAGCAACTGGAGATAACTGGGATGGTTTAGGTCGTACTTTAGAGTGGTCAACAGCTTCTGCTATTCCACCTAAATACAACTTCGCAATCACTCCAGATTGGAATGACTATGATACATTTGTTGATATGAAAGAACATGGTCGTCATTTCTTAGACAATCATAACTACAAAGACATTCATATGCCTAACAACACACATACTGGTGTATTTATGGGTATATTCATGTTAGTTGGTGGTTTCTTCTTAATCTTCGAATCTATCATTCCATTCCTAATTTGTGTAGCTGGTATCTTCGGAACTATGATTTATCAAAGTTTCGTACAAGATCACGGTTATCATATTCCAGCTTCTGAAGTTGCTGAAAACGAAGCACGTTTAAGAGAAGCACGTATTAAAGAAAGGGAGGCTGTAGGTCATGAGTCATGATACAAACACTATTGATTCACGTACGCATGAAGGTCAATTGAATAAACTTGGCTTCTGGATTTTCCTTACAGCCGAATTTGCATTATTCGGTACCCTATTTGCAGCGTTATTAACGTTGCAACATGGGGGCGGTTACGGTGGTAAATTGACAACTGAATTGTTTGAATTACCACTTGTCCTAATCATGACATTTGCCTTATTAATCAGTTCTTATACTTGTGGTATTTCAATTTACTACTTACGTAAAGAAGAAAAAGGTAAAATGATGTTTTGGATGATTTTAACAGTAATCCTTGGCTTAGTATTTGTCGGATTCGAAATTTATGAATTTGCACATTATGCTTCTGAAGGTGTAACACCTAAAGTAGGCTCTTACTGGTCAAGTTTCTTCATCCTATTAGGTACACATGGCGCCCATGTTTCATTAGGTATCGGTTGGATTATTTGTTTATTAATCCAAGTAGCAACACGTGGATTAAATAAATTTAATGCTCCAAAATTATTTATAGTAAGTTTATACTGGCACTTCTTAGATGTTGTATGGATCTTCATCTTTACTGCCGTATATATGATAGGGATGGTGTATAGCGGATGAACACAATCGTAAAACATACAGTTGGCTTTATTGCTTCAATCGTTTTAACGTTATTAGCAGTTTTTGTAACTCTATACACAAACATGACATTCCATGCTAAAACAACAATTATCTTTGGTTTTGCTTTCATCCAAGCTGCATTACAATTATTAATGTTCATGCACTTAACTGAAGGTAAAGATGGACGTTTACAATCTGCCAAAGTTATCTTTGCGATTATTATTACTTTAATCACAGTTATTGGTACTTATTGGGTTATGCAAGGTGGACATTCTAGTCACTTATAATTCAATTTCTACCTTTCTTAAAAAGCCTGTACGAGTTTTTTAACTTGTACAGGCTTTTTGTTTTGTTTATATTAATTACTTCTTTGTGTATGATAGATATAAGAAAAAGTAAAAATCTTTGGAGGTGTATTCATGTCATTACCTATTATTATTGATACTGATCCAGGTATAGATGATGCAGCAGCAATTGCTCTTGCATTATCTCATACAAAATTTGATGTCAAAATGATTTCTACTGTAAATGGAAATGTAGGTGTTGAGAAAACCACAGCGAATGCTTTAAAATTAAAAGCCTTTTTCAACAGTGAGGTCCCTATTCATAGAGGAGCTTCTCAACCATTAATAAGTGAAATACAAGATGCTAGTCATATTCATGGAGAAAGTGGTATGGATGGCTATCAATTCCCTACAATTTCTACTTCAGATTTAGCGTCTTCTCATGCTGTAGAAGCTATGAATGAGATATTAAGTCATTCTAATGAACCTATTACTCTTGTAACTTTAGGCCCTTTAACAAATATAGCTCTACTTTTTAATACGTATCCTGAATGCAAAAACCATGTTAAAGAAATTATTATGATGGGTGGTAGTACTGGAAGAGGTAATGTTACTCCCCTAGCTGAATTTAATATTTATTGTGATCCTGAAGCAGCTCATATCGTTTTTAATGCTGGTTTACCTTTAACGATGATTGGCTTAGATTTAGCGCGTCAATCATTATTTACTCATTCTTATTTAGACACTCTTAAAGATAAAAACAACACAACACAAATGTTGTATCATATTTTCCAACACTATCGCGGTGAAGATTTTAAAGAAGGAATAAAACTATATGATGCATTTACGATTCTTTATTTACTTGATCCTAAGAGTTATGAAATTAAAGAAGCAGATGTGCAAATTGAATTACAAGGGTCACTGACTCGTGGTGCTACTGTAGTTGATTTTGAATCTTCCTATCCTAATTGTTCTGTAGTCGTATCAAGTATAAATGAACATTATAAAACAATATTTTTAAATACTTTAAAAAATTAAAGGTCGAAACAATTAATGTTCCGACCTTTTAATATTTAATTTTACTCTTATTGATAATAAGATTGTTGATTTAGTATTTTATGATAAATATATGAGATGCGATTTTCATTTGTTACTTTAGAATTATCACCTATATTTGAAGCAAGTACGATGACATAATGTTGATTGAAATAGACGGTAAATATTTGTCCATAGAATACACCATTAATTCTGTTATATTGCGGTGTAACATAAAATCCGTAACGATAAGATTCAGGATATGCTGTTGTTCCTAATTGCTGAGTCAGTGGTATTGACACTGATTCACTAAAAATATTATTATTTTTTAAATTATTTACTAAATGAGCCATATCATATGTTGTCATATATAAATTACCCGCTCCATAATATTGAGCTAATATATTTGGTTTCATAGCAGTTAATTTACCGTCAATCATTTTATATCCTGTAGCCATATATTTTTTATATGGTTTTTCATTAAAGAACGCACTATGTTGTAAACTAAATGGTTGTGCTAAATCATCATAATAATTCGCAGCATAGGATTTATGTGTGACTACTTCTATTACTTGAGCAAGCACTAAGTAATTAGCATCATTATATAAATGTTTATGATAAAATTTTTCATCAATTCCCCTTGCTTGTATTGCATGTACTGCACCATCAAGACTTTTAGTTTTAGGAGAAGCTTCAAATTTATATAGCCCACTTCTATGTAACATTAGATCTTTTAAAGTTATCTTTTTTGTCGTTTCAAACCAAGGTAAATATTTAGTGACAGAATCATTTATATTCACTTTATTTTCATTTTCTAATTTTTTTAGAATTAATCCAGTTGTAAATTTCTGTGCGGAACCAATTAAATACATTGTATTTGGTGAGTTTTTAGTTTTATGATGAAAATTTTGATAACCGTATCCTTTATTCAACTTTAATTTACCATTTTCAAGAACTGTAACTGCCCCATTAAAATGAATTGCTTTTAAATATTCATCAATATTTTTGATATGTGGTTCTTCGACTTCAATTGTCTTTAAATGTGGCAATTTCGATACATGATAATCTCTTTTTTGTAAATACGTTTTATTATCATTAATTTTGTTATATTCTGTATCTTTATGATTTGTTTTATATACTTTCATTAAGAATATAACGAATAATGTTACTAAGATGATTAAAACTATGATTAATGTTATTATTTCTATTCTTTTTTTCATTTGCTGCCTCATTACAATTTAATAAAAACTATTAACTCTACACTATTTTATTAATTTTTTATTCTTTCAATAAATTATATTATATATTATTCCCCCTAAAATATCATCTTTAATATATCTTACTCCGACTATTTTTTATTACATCATTCTTTAGACCGATAAAGTAAATTTTCAAGCCTGCTTCATTGTAAATAAAAGTTTTTAAACATTATCTTTTTATATTAAAATTAAGTTGTAATTTTAGCTAATTAGTAATACAATTTATGGCTATGGGAGTAATAATTATTATTCTTTTATATTAAAATGGTATGATTAAATTATTAACTTATTTTTTTAATAAATACGTATAGGAGCACATAATTATGAATCGTTTTTTAAAATATTTTATGATGCTATTAACATTATTACTTATTGTTGTTCCTGTCATTTTTATTGTCAATTTATATCATCATTCTGAGAATGCTTTGCAATCTTCATATAATAAATCTGATGCAAAACGTCATTCTACTTTAAGAAATAGCAAAATAAATCCTTCTAAAAACGCTATATCAATATTATTTCTTGGGATAGACGATAATGAAGGTAGACGTAAAAATGGTCAAACGACTGAACATTCAAGAACTGATTCAATGATTTTAGCAACACTTAGTCCAAATAAACAACAAATCCGTTTATTAAGTATTCCTCGTGATACAATCAGTTATATTCCTAAAGTAGGTTATTACGATAAAATCACACACGCACATGCCTATGGAGGTCCTATTGCTACTATGGATACTGTTGAAGCCACACTTAATGTCCCTGTCGACTATTATGTTCGAATTAATATGGATGCCTTTGTTCAAGCGGTAGATAAATTAGGTGGTATTTATTACGATGTACCTTATGATTTAGATGAACCTAACACAGATGATACTGGAAGAATCAAAGTTAAAAAAGGGTATCACAAATTAAATGGTGATGAAGCTTTGGCTGTAGCACGCACGCGTCATCACGATTCAGATTTAAAACGTGGCGAGAGACAAATGGATTTAATCAAAATTTTATTTCAGAAAGCAAAAAATTTAGATTCATATGACAGACTAGATGAACTCGTTCAAATAGTAGGTAAAAATGCTAAACATAACCTAACAACAGAAGAAATTAAATCGATAGCTTCAATTTATTTATCTGATAATATAGACTTTAAAAAGTCTCAACTTAAAGGTGACAATGATTATTTAAATGGTATCTACTATTATCACCCTAGCATTAAGAGCATATTAAAATATTCAAATTTATTGCGTTCTGATTTAGGACTATCTAAAATAACAGATAAGAATGATTTATTGGATGAAAGAGTCATTAAATATTATGGCAATCTAGTACCGTTAACACCTATTGATTCGTTTCTGTTAGAAAATAATCAAAAAGATACCACAACAGATGAAAACTCTATTCAAAATAATGATACTAACCCTTCTACGCAATCACAATCAGAACAAAATCCATCTGATAGTACTATGGTTCAGCAAGATCAAACGAGTAATCAAGTCAATAGCAACAATCCAGACAACTCAAACGACTTCAACAATCAAAATGAAATAAATCAATTATATTAATTTGAGAGGAGCACGTAGAATGTCACGCAAAACATATGAAAAAATTGCTAATATTAACGGTATGTTTAACGTATTAGAACAACAAATTATTCATAGTCAAGACATGGCTTTATTTAGAAGTGAATTCTTTTATGTTAATCATGAACATCGTGAAAACTATGAGGCATTATTAGTATACTATGGTGAAAATTCAGTGAATCCAATTGTAAATGGAGCTTGTTACATTGTTGCTTTACCTGAAATTTTTAATAAAGTAGATGTATTTGAATCTGATTTACCCTTTTCTTGGGTATATGATGAAAATGGAATTACAGAAACAATGCAAAGCATTAGTATTCCTTTGCAATATTTAATTGCAGCTGCTTTAGAGGTGACAGACGTTAATCTTTTTAGACCTTCAGGTTTCACTATGGGTATGAATAACTGGAACATCGCACAATTAAGGATCTTTTGGCAATATTGCGCAATTGTTCGCCAAGAAGCATTATAATTTATTACTCCTTTTTACTTTTTAGTAAAAGGAGTTTTTTTTCTATATTTAAATAATATAAAATGATTCTATACAATGATTGAGTTTATTTAATTTAAGAGAGTAGGTAAATGTCACATGTTTAGAGAAGTAATTAATCAATCTATGCTTTCTGACTGTTTTGAAATTAGAAAGTCAGTTTTTGTAGAAGAGCAAGGGGTTCCATTAGAAAACGAATTAGATGCATTTGAAAATACTTCTACTCATATTATTGGATATCACGATAATCATCCATTTGCTTGTGCACGATTTCGTCCATATGAAGATGGTATAAAAGTAGAACGTGTAGCAATTTTAAAACCTTATCGCAATAAAGGATTCGGTAAAACATTAATGAACACGATTGAAAGTATTGCAAAACGAAAACATCATCATAAACTTATTTTAAACGCACAACTACAAGCTAAACCGTTCTATGAAAAACTAGGTTATGTTAGTATTGGTCTTCCTTTTCAAGAAGAAAATATTGTTCATATTAAAATGTATAAAATAATTTAAATTATATTTTTCGATACTTGAATTCCATTTACACCAGCTAGATATTTTTTAAAAACAAAATTAAATTTAGTTTACAAATTAGTTAAAAATAATTACTCTTACTTTTCTTGACGTTATAATAAAAAAGTAAATTAAAAAAGGAGCAACTATTATGTCGAAAAAATTTAGCTTTAAATTCCCATCAATGATCGCCCTTACTTTATTTGGTGCAGCATTTACTACACATCATGCTGAAGCCTCTGAAAACAAACAAGAGGCTGCTAATAATGTAATCGATGATCAACAAAATATTGAAAATGCCAATGTAGCTAAACATCAAGTCAGTAATGCAGCTCAAAATATCTCTGGGGTGCAAACTTACCAAGACCCTACATTAGTAAAATCAAATACTACTAATAATACATACACATATGATGCAAAATTAGATCACTTAAATCAATCAGCGTCATCTCAAAATAACTCAACGCGTTCTAATACTAATGATACACTTAAAAACAATGATACAATTTCAAATTATCAATCTGATAATACAAAACATAATAATAATGAAGTAGCTACTACCTCTACTACTTCAACTGATTCAACTAAATTAGTTACATCAGCAGAGTCTAATAATAAAATAAATTCAAATCATGTAACTACTGAAACACAACCAACTCATAATGAAAGTGCTCAAGTTTCAAATACACAAAAGTTAAATACAGATGAGCCTAAAACAACATTAAATAACGTAGATAGTCAAAACAATAGCATATCAAAAACTCAATCAAGCACTACTTTCGTTAATAATAAGCAACAAAAAGTAGATGATGATACGACAACGACAAATAATGACAATAATAAAGTATCAACATCTTCTACTTCTACTACTGAAAGTGACAGTACGTCTAACAATTTATCAAATAAATCAGACAACACTACAGTTAACAATGAAGATACTACTCTTCAAAATAATAATACTCAAACTTCACCAATGCATAATACTTTAAAAGTACGTGCATACAGTGCAGCTTTAAATAATACTAATGTTAATAATAAAACTACAACTTCAACTCAATCAAATGATGCATCTGTCTCTGACTCTACATCATCAGTGTATAAAGGTATCGGTGGAAAAGGTGGTCCAGCTACAGTAAGTACATATTCAACTACTTCTTCACTACCAAAATATGTACCACAAGTTAAATCTTCAATTAATAATTATATTCGCTCAAATAATTTGAAAGCTCCTTCGATTGAAGAACATTATACATCTTACTTCCCTAAATATGGGTATCGAAATGGAGTAGGAAAACCTGAAGGCATCGTCGTGCATGATACTGCAAATGACAATTCAACGATTGAAGGCGAAATTAATTATATGAGAAATAATTATACAAATGCGTTTGTACATGCATTTGTAGATGGAAATCGTATTATTGAAACTGCCCCTACTGATTATTTATCTTGGGGAGCTGGACCATATGGAAATAATCGTTTTATTAATGTTGAAATTGTTCATACACATGATTATGCTTCATTTGCACGTTCAATGAATAACTATGCAGATTACGCTGCTACACAATTACAATATTATGGATTAAAACCAGATAGTGCTGAATATGATGCTAAAGGAACAGTATGGACTCATTATGCTATTAGTCGTTATCTTGGAGGTACAGATCACGCTGATCCACATGCCTACTTGAGTAATCATAATTATAGTTATGATGAATTATATGATTTAATTAACGAAAAATATTTAATTAAAATGGGTAAAGTTGCACCATGGGGTACAACATCTACAAATAATTCAACTCCTACTACTAAACCAAGTGTAAATAATAAAAAATTAACAGTAACATCTAATAATGGCTTAGCTCAAATTAAATCAGATAATAGCGGTCTTTATACTACTGTATATGATTCTAAGGGAAAAACAACGAATCAAGTTCATAATACTTTAACAGTTACAAAATCTGCACAGCTTGGTAAAGATAAATATTACCTAGTATCCGATTATAATAGTGGAAAATTATATGGATGGGTTAAACAAAGTGAAACGATTTATAATACTACTACTTCTAAAACAAAAGTAAATAAATCGTATACTATTAAACCTGGAACGACACTATACACGGTTCCATGGGGTAATTATAATCAAATTGCTGGAACAGTATCTAAATCAAATCAATCTCCATTTAAAGCGAGTGCATCACAACAAGTAGGTAAATCAACTTATGTATATGGTTCAGTAAATGGTTTAACTGGTTGGGTAAGTAAATATTATTTAAATGATATTCAAAACAAAGCGGATACAACTAATGTACTTAATGTTTCTCAATTAAATAACACTTTAGGACAAGTAGCTAAAAAAAATAGTGGTGCTTACACAACAGTATATGACTCATCAGGAAAAATAAATCCTTCTATTAACGGTAATACTTATCGTGTAACTAAAAAAGCGACATTAAATAATAAAAACTTTTATTTGATTTCTGACTTTAATGGTAATCAATCACACGGTTGGATTCCTTCATCAGAAATTAATATTCAAACTACAACACCTATAAATGATGGTATTAAAAATTACAATATCAAAGGAAATAGTAATATATATGAAACACCTTGGGGCAGTTCGTCTCAAATTAAAGCAACTGTTCCTTCAAAGGGAGATGTTCTAAAATCTATAGACGCTTTAAAAGTAGGCTCAAATACGTATCTTCACGGTGTTATCAATAATGTTTGGGGCTGGATTTTATCAGACGATGTTCAAACTGTAAAAACGAGTCAAAAAACAAGTAGTGTTCAAACTGTTTCAAAAATTGCTCAAGTAAATTCAACAAATGATGGTATACGTTCAAGTATTTACGATGCAAGTGGTAAGCATGCAAAGCAATATGCTAACAAAACATATGTTGTAACTAAAGAAAAAAAATTAGATGATAATACATATGTTTTATTATCTAGTACTTCTGGAAATACCCCATTAGGTTGGTATAATGTTAAAGACTTAAATATTAAAAATTTAGATAAAGAACAAAAAGTGAAAGGTACTTATACTGTCAATCAAAATAATAAGGGCTTGTATACGATTGCTTGGGGCACTAATCAACAACGATTAGATAAAAACAACATTGCTAATCAAACTTTCACAGCTTCTAAATCGACAATTGTTGATGGTAAAACGTATTTATACGGTACAGTTAATAATCAAACAGGTTGGATTGCACTAAATGATTTAACTAACGCTTCATCTTTCGATACAGTAGAAGACTATAACGATGATTTAGTTATAACTAATGGTAATAGTTTTTACTATGACGACCCTACTTCAGCTAAAGGGTACTTACTCAAGCCATTTAATGAACAAATTTTTCAAGTTACAAAACGAAAAGTAGTAAATGGTATCACTTGGTATTATGGTAAATTAAGTAATGGTAAATCAGTATGGATTAAGAAAAGCGATTTACAACAACAATTAGTTAAACTATCTAAAAACTATAGAACACTTGATGATGTCACTAAAATTCAACAAAATGTTTACGGTGCACCACCACAAGTTCAACGTAATAATAGCGGTTGGTCAAATGCAACGTATAGTGAAATTAAAAATGCGATGAACGCGAAAACACTTGCTAAACATCCAACTTTAAAATATCAATTTTTACGTTTAGATCGCCCACAATCATTATCTGTAGATCGTTTAAATCGACTACTTAAAGGTAAGGGAATGTTAGAAAACCAAGGTCAAGCATTTGCTAATGCTGCAAAATTGACAGGTGTTAATGAAATTTACTTAATTGCTCATGCCCTACTTGAAACGGGTAATGGCCAATCTAAACTTGCTAAAGGTGCAAATTTGGTTAATAATCAAGTCGTTTCTAATTCCCCTATTAAATACTATAATGTATATGGTATTGGTGCTTATGATTATGCACCACTTGTAAATGGAATTAATTACGCAAAACGATCTGGCTGGAATAGTATTTCTAAAGCTATTATTGATGGAGCTAAATTTATTGCTCAAGATTATATTAAATCTGGTCAAAATACACTTTATAAAATGCGTTGGAATCCTGATCAACCTGGTACACATCAATATGCTACTGATATTAATTGGGCAAATGTGAATGCTGAAGGTTTAAAATACTTATACGATCAAATTAATTCAGTTGGTAAATATTTTGAAATACCAGTATTTAATCAATAATACTACTTGGGAGTGAGACTGAATTCAGTTGCCCTTCAGTTATCGCCTATCCATACTTAAAAGAATCTGAGACACTTATTTCTGTCTCAGATTCTTTTTTGCTCTAAATTTTATATTTCATACAAGCACCCATCTTATTGGACTATGTTATAAAGAACAATAAGATGGGTGCTATGTTAGATATAAAGATGACGACTATTAAGTTTATTTAAAAGATGATTCAAATTATTGATTTCCTCTTCTGTTAAACATTGACATCTCGCTTCGATTAATTCACATCTTGCTATATTGATTTGTTTAATTAAATCTCTAGCTTCAGTTGTTAAACATAAATCCTTACAACGTAAATCTTCGTGTGACTGTTGACTTGTAATATAACCTTTATGAACTAATTTCTTTATCCAACGAGATACAATGGACTGCTCTCTACTAATCTTCATTGTTAAATCATATTGTGATAATCGATCATAGTTATAAAGAATTCTTAATAATTCCAGTTGGTCATTTGTTATATCAGTCCGTTGGCCAAAGCGTCTATTTACTAAATTAAGATCATTGTTTGTTAGGGTAATAAGTTTTTCTAGTTGATTATACATAGCTGTTCTACTCCACTCTAGTAATTGTTTATATTATAAAGTTAATTTTATAATTAGACAATACTATTCAATAAATTGACTAAATTCATTTTAATAATATGATATTATCTATTCATTATACACGATTTCTAATTTTTCTATTTAAATTGAGAGAAAATGAGATTTTATTAATTAAATATTATAAATAAAAATATGATATGATAATTATATTCTATTTCAAAGTAATGAGGTCATAATACTTTGAATGATTATATTTAGAGGTGTAAATATGAAATTAACTTTAAATTCAAATTCTAAGTTTTTAAGAGCGCCAAGTATCCGACAGTTTTCAAGTCGAATAAAAAATATTGACGACTGTGTTAATTTAACTATTGGCCAACCTGATTTTCCAATGCCTGATGTGGTTAAGCAAGCATATATTAATGCAATAAGTGAAGATAAAACAAGTTATTCACATAACAAAGGTCTTACTGAAACGCGTCAAGCGATTAGTCAATATTTTAAACGTAGATATGGATTTTTTTATAGCGAAGAAGAAATTATTGTTACAAACGGTGCAAGTGAAGCGTTAGATACATCGCTAAGAAGTATAATCGAACCTGGAGATGAAATTTTAATCCCTGGTCCTATTTATGCCGGATATATTCCATTAGTTGAAACTTTAGGTGGTAAACCTATTTATATTGATACCACACATTCTGACTTTAAGGTAACACCTGAGCTAATTGAAACTTACTTTACTAATCAAACTAAAGCAATTTTATTAAATTACCCTACTAATCCAACTGGTGTTATATTAGAGCGCTCAGAAGTTGAAGCCCTTGTACATTATTTAAAAACTAAAGAAATATTTATTATCAGTGATGAAATATATGCTGAAAATACGTTTACAGGAACACATACTTCTTTCGCAGAATATGAAGAGATACGTGACCAACTATTACTCATTGGTGGCTTAAGTAAATCACATTCAGCTACAGGCATCCGTATCGGTTTTTTAATCGGTCCTGAATATTTAATTGAAAAATTAACTTTCATGCATGCATATAACTGTATTTGTGCTAATGTTCCTGCTCAAATTGCTTGTATCACTGCATTAAATGAGGGCTTAGAAGCACCAAAATATATGAACGAAGCTTATATTGAACGCCGTGATTATTTAAAAGCTAAATTGTTATCTCTAGGATTCGAACTTGAAGCTCAACCTGAAGGTGCATTTTATATTTTCCCAAGTATTAAACGATTCACTAATAATGATTTTGACTTTTGTGTCAATGTACTGGAAGAGGCACATGTTGCGATGGTGCCAGGCTCTTCTTTCACAGATATAGGAAAAGGCTATATTCGTATTTCTTATGCTTATGAAATGAACGTCTTAAAAGAAGGTATGCGTCGTTTAGAATTATATTTAAAAGAACACTATCCTAACGTGTTAGATAATTAAAAAAAACGCAAGATTGACTAAGTCAATTTTGCGTTTTTTTATTACTATTGTTTATGGGAATTTAGGGAATTGATCAAAATCAGGATCGCGTTTTTCTTTAAATGCGTCACGACCTTCTTTTGCTTCATCAGTAGTATAATACAGTAATGTAGCATCTCCAGCCATTTGTTGTAAACCAGCTAAACCATCTGTATCTGCATTCATTGCAGCTTTTAAGAAACGTAATGCTGTTGGTGAATGTTTCATAATGTCTTTACACCAAGCTACTGTTTCATCTTCTACTTTATCTAAAGGTACTACAGTATTAACTAAGCCCATTTCTAATGCCTCTTGAGCATTGTATTGACGACATAAGTACCAAATTTCACGTGCTTTTTTGTGGCCTACGATACGAGCTAAGTATCCTGAACCATAACCAGCATCAAATGAACCTACTTTAGGTCCAGTTTGACCAAAGATTGCATTATCTGCAGCAATTGTTAAGTCACATACTACATTTAATACGTTACCTCCACCAATTGCATAACCTCTAACCATTGCAATAACTGGTTTAGGAATAACACGAATTAAACGTTGTAAATCCAATACATTTAAACGAGGAATTTGGTCTTCACCAACATAACCACCATGTCCACGTTTCTTTTGATCTCCGCCTGAACAAAACGCTTTATCGCCTTCACCTGTTAAGATAATAACAGAAACATTTTGATCATCACGTGCTCTAGTAAATGCATCAATCATTTCAGCTACTGTTTTAGGTGTAAATGCATTACGTACTTCTGGTCGGTTAATTGTTACTTTTGCAATTCCTTCGAAGAATTCATATTTAATTTCATCATATTCTTTTAGTGTTTCCCACTGTCTAGTCATTTTGCTCCTCCTTTAAAAAGCCTAATACTATTGTATCAAATTCCGCTTCATCTTCCACATGAATTGTGTGACCTACATTTTTTAAAATACGGATTTGATAGTTTTTAATTTCTTGTGCCATTTTTTTAGCAGTATTAACGAATTTTTCATCTAATTCTCCTGCTAGAATAAGGCAATCACTTTTTATACGCTTAATATCTCCCCATAAATTAGGCATATGTCCAGTCCCATAATCTCTTAAAGCTTTCGCTAATTTATTAGGATCCTGCGAAAGTCGCATACGACGCATTGCCTGTTTTTTATTATCATCTAATAGATATTGTGTTTGAAATAAAGGGAGTTTTTCCCAATCATTTACAAACACTTCAATTCCAGCTATTTCTAATACACGTCCACGTGCTTGATCGATAGCCTGTCGTTCTTTACGTAAGGCTTCGTCAGCAATGCCTGGCGATGTACTTTCTAATATTAATTGTTTGATTTCATATTGACCATATATTGCATAGTAAAGTGCTACGCGCCCACCCATTGAATAGCCTAATAAACTGAATTTATATTTCTCAAATTGAGATAAAACTCGATTTATTTGTTCCGTTATATACGGAAAGTTCCATGTTTGATCTATAGGTGAGTCATCTTTGCCATGTCCAGGTAAATCAATAGTTAAAATATTACATTGAGTAAGAAACGCCTCTATATGATTCATATACGTTTGACTATCACTAATAAAACCATGAAGTAAAATTAATAATTGATTGCTTGGATGATCAGATTTATAAAAATTATAATGTAACATTTAAAATCTCACTCAATTTCTTATATAAAAGTTGATGTTGTTCTAAGTTATCTTCACGATTTGTAATCATTTCATATATATATGAATTCATATTTGAAAAGGATACTTGAGAAAAATCGGTAATATTATTCAAACGTTTAAATGAAAAATCATATAACATGGCAGTATACTCAAAATTTAGTCCAGTTGGTGTACCAAATAGACGTTCAAAGTATTGCTCTGCTGCTGTTTTTTGAGGCAAATAAGAAAATATACCTCCACCATCGTTGTTAAGTATAACAATATTAATATGAATATCGTTTAATTTAGCCATTAATAATCCATTCATATCATGATAAAAAGCTAAATCTCCAATCAGTAATGTCACTCTTTTATGTACCGCCATACCTAAAGCAGTAGAAATAACGCCATCAATACCATTTGCACCTCGATTAGCATACACTTCTACTTCACTATCAAATAATAAATTATCTACATCACGAATAGGCATACTATTACTTACAAATAATGCATCATCTTTAGTGAGTTTTTGAATCAGTGTACTTACAAATGCTGATTCATCTGTCGCTTGAGACATATGTTGAGTGATTGCTTTACGAGATTGTGCTTCTATAGATTGCCAACGTTCAATCCAATCCTTACGATTTACTGTTGGTTCATTCACTAAACTTCTGAAGAAATCATTTGCTGATATTTCATATGAGATGTGTGGCGGTGTTGGAAATACATCAATTTTATCATTATTTTGAACTAATATTTGAAATGCATTTGTGCGTGTAAGCCATTGATTTAATTTTTTAGAAATAACTGGTTTACCTACACGTATAATAAAATCAGCATCAATATTTAAATGAGAACGGTATAATAAATCATATGTTGTAATAACATTAGGATGGTTAAACTTGCGTAATTGACTAAGTGGATCTGCAAGAATTGGTAAATCATGAATTGTAGCGTAAGTTAAAATTTGATCGACTGCTTGGTGCTGCATATCCCCTACAATAATAAGACCTTTCTTATCTTTTAATACATTTTTTATATCTTGTATATCTATATTTTTTTGATAATGAGGCAATATTTTATGTTCAGATTTTAAATTCTCAGTCATTTCAAGATCTGGTGTTAACGGTTCTCTAAATGGTAAATTAAAATGTATTGGACCACGGTGTGGACCATATAAATATTGACTTGCAATTTGCATTTGATAATTGATAGTATTGAGCATTTCTTGACTGCCATCAGCTACAGGCATATCAAATTGGAAGTTAATATAATTTGCAAACATATTGACTTGGTTAATCGCTTGTGGTGCGCCTACACTTCTAAGTTCGTGTGGACGATCGCTAGTTAATACTATAAGCGGTATACGGCTGATTTGACTTTCGGCTATAGCTGGCGTGTAATTAGCAGCCGCTGTTCCAGAAGTACATAAAATCGCAACTGGACGTTCGCTTCCTTTAATTAATCCTAAAGCAAAAAAAGCTGCGCTACGTTCATCAGGATGTATCCAAGTTTTTATATTTGGATGCGCTTCAAATGCAATCGCTAAAGGAGTCGAACGTGAGCCCGGACTAATAACGACTTCTCGCACACCATAGGCATATAACTCTGATGCAAATGTATAAACTTGTTTAGTTAAAGCTTCTTTATGATTCATTCTCATTCACTACTCCTAAAGCATTCATCATTGGTGAAAATTTCACCGACGTTTCTTCAACTTCACTTTCAGCATTAGAATCTTTTACGATACCACAACCTGCAAATAAAGTAGTTTGATTTTGTTTAATTAACATAGAACGAATAGCCACAATAAATTCACAATCATCATCTACATCGATATATCCAACTGGAGACCCATATAATCCTCGTGTGCCAAACTCATTTTTTTCAATATAATCAACTGCTTCTTTCTTAGGATAACCACCTAAGGCAGGTGTAGGATGCAACTCATCAATTAAACTAATATACGAATGATTCAATAATGTTCCTTTTATTTCAGTATACAAATGATACATATGATCATTTTTTAAAATATTAGGTTTTTGATTGTATTCTACATTTTCTACATAAGGTTCAATATCATTTAAAATACTTCTAACGACAAATTGATGTTCACCTAGATTTTTACTGTCTTGTAGAAATGCTTGAACATTTTTTTCATCTTTTTCAGCATCTTGTGTTCGAGGAATGGTTCCTGCTACAGCCTTCGTAGATAATACACCGTCTTCAACTTTTAATAATTGCTCTGGTGTTTGAGAGAAGAATACAGATTGGTTAGACTCTAGAATAAATAAGTAACTATTTTTCTCATTGTTTAACGCACGATTAAGTACATAAGGAATACTAATTGGCTTATCAAACTTAATTAAACGACGTCTCGCAAGCACTACTTTTTGATCTTTATCAAGTTGTTCAATCGTATGACTTACAAGATCTTTCCACTCATCAACATAAATATCTTCCATGCGTGTTACATTGCCTAAAGCTGTCTCTCGTTCTGTCGTATCGACTTGAGTATTTTCAAAATAATTAATAATTTGATTTAATTTTTCCATTTCAAATTGAGCTTTTTCAACTGTATATGTCAAAATGGTTTGATTGTTAACTGAAGAAATAAGTACTTCAGGTACCACAAAATGATTAATCCCAAATTCACGCCACTCATCATCAGACTTATGATTTGAAAATTGGAATCCCCCTACTATTTTAAGGTGATGCTTTTGCGTATTAACATGAATTAGTTCTACATCGTTTTTAAATTTTTCCCATTCCCGAAAGATAGATTGTTTATTTTCAAAGTTATTCTTAAATCTTTGAATTGCATGATAGCCGAAAAATGAAGACATATTATCGTTTAATCGCAAATAAAATCGATCTCCAGCTTGTTTTTCAGTTAAATTAAATAATTCACTTGGTGTTAAAGATTTATTTAACACGACTTCAACAGAAACCCAGTTTTTATTGCTTTCATATATAGATTCCATAATTTTGTCTTCCATTAGGTTGGCAGCCATTCATTTCACTTCTTTCATTATCTTTTTTTACTCATTAAAGTATTGTAACATTTTTCGTTATTCATCGTATCATAATTGCTTAATCAATTTAGAGAAATATTTCACGTTGATTGACCTTTCTTACCTATTCCTATAAAATACATATGTTAAAACTTTATATTATAAGAGGTAGATTACATTATGGCAGATCAATATCAACAATATTCAACTGTTAGAAAATATTGGCATTTAATGAGACCTCATACTTTAACCGCGTCTATTGTCCCTGTATTAGTAGGAACAGCGACAGCTAAACTTTTCTTACTGGGCAGTCAAGATCATATTAAATTCAGCCTATTCTTAGCAATGTTAATCGCATGCCTTTTAATTCAAGCAGCGACTAATATGTTTAATGAATATTATGATTTTAAAAAAGGATTAGACGATCATACATCTGTAGGCATCGGTGGCGCGATTGTTCGAAATGGTATGAGTCCAAAACTTGTCATGAATCTAGCAATTGCTTTTTATATTATTGCCGCTTTACTTGGTATATATCTAGCTGTTAATAGTTCATTTTGGATTATTCCAGTTGGTATTGTATGTATGGCAATTGGTTATTTATATACTGGTGGACCTATTCCTATTTCATGGACGCCATTTGGTGAATTATTCTCCGGATTATTTATGGGTATGATTATCATTTTACTTGCATTCTTTATTCAAACAGGTAATGTGAATGGTTTTATTGTTTGGATTAGCTTACCTATTGTCATTACAATCGGGTTAATTAATATGGCTAATAACATTCGTGACCGTGTTAAAGATAAAGCAAGTGGTCGTAAAACCTTATCTATTTTATTAGGTAAAAAAGCTTCTATTACGTTTATGGCAGCAATGTATATCTTAGCTTACTTAATCGTAATATTTACTGCTTTATTCAAATCAGGCGGCTCATTATTCTACTTGTTAGTATTATTCTCATTCCCAATGCCAATCAAAGCAATTCGTCGTTTTAATAAAAATGATACACCAGCAAGCATGATGCCAGCGATGGCAGCGACTGGCAAAACGAATACAGTCTTTGGTATTTTGTACGCTTTGGGTATTTATATCAGCGCACTTTTAGGTGGAATCTAATTTGTTTTAACTAGCATTGTGTTTTAACAATGCTAGTTTTTTTATTATTATATATATATCATATGTAGATAATCATGGCCATATAAATTAATATCTTCAACCCATTTGAAACCTAGTTGTTTATAAAGTTTAAGTGCTTTCTCATTATTATAATCACAATTTAAACTCCATTTTTTATTAAAACTTGTGGTGATCAAGTGTTCCAACAATTGTGTCGCAATACCTTGTCCTCTATAATCAGGCGATGTGACCACTGCTTCAATATACCACTCATCATTTTTAGCTTCTTTTATAGGTAAAGGTGTTCCAACTAATCTGATATCTTCTTCAAGAGGCAGTTGGTTCCATTGTTCTTCGTACTCCATTTCTTTTGAACCATCATAAGCGATAATACAACCGGCCACTTCATTATTCTTTTCATATACCCATATATTTTTATAATAGGTACGATAATGTACATTAACTATACTAAGTTCAAGCAAATTAATCATACGTTTTTTAGAAATTTCCTTTACAATGTCAAGTTCCATATCTTTCCATATTAAATAATAAAGTTTTGCAATTTGCTTATTATCACTTGGTGTCGCTTTTCTAATCATATTTATCCCTCCATCTACATCATACTCATCTTCTTACCAGAAATTAAATATTATAGTAAGTATAAACTGATTCTTTTATAAGTGACATTCTTGATTTTAGTCATAAATTACTTACAATATAAAAATAAGGAGGCATCCATAATATGAGAGTAAACAAAACATTATATGTATTATGTGCATTGTTCTTAGGTGGTGTTGGGATTCACAAGTTCTATGCAGATAAAGTTGGACAAGGTGTATTACATTTGGTCTTCTTTTGGACACTTATTCCAACAATTGTTTCGATTATTCATGGCATTATCATTATCTTTACTACTAAAGCTGATAATAATGGATATATTTTTATACCCAGATAAAAACAAGCGAAAGTTTTTAAACTTTCTTCTTTAAATTAAAGAAAATGGGGTATAAATTAATAATAGTTTTAAAAAGGAGAATGTGACTATGAAAAACTTTATTAAACGTATTGTGAGAACAATTATTACAGGCTATGTCTTAAAATGGATTAAAAATAAAATAGAAGGAAATTCAAAAAGAAAATAATTTAAAAAGGTCTATTCACTTTATTTTAGAGAATAGACCTTTTTATAGTGATTCATTGGAACCGGATTTACTCATTGAGAAATGCCTCCAAATGTTTTAATTCAGTAGTATATTGATTAAAATCATCTTCATTTCTATTAACCAAAGCTTCATCAATTAATGTTACAAGTTGTTTCTTTCTTTCTAAACGTAACGCTTCGTCAATCACAAGTTCTACACCTAAATCATTCACCGTCGTTACAAATTCTTCTAGTGTGGTATGTTTAACATTTGTATTGTAATACATAAGATTCACTACCTTTCTATTAATTTAAAAATAGTATACAAGCTTTTTATTTTGAAATCAATGAATATTCAGACTTTTCTAAATAAATTAGTGTAATTTTATTTTTAAATAACAACTTGACAACATATACTTTTTTTATATAATAATTTTATATTATTAATCACTCTTCGTGTTTAATAATAAATAATTAAATAAGGAGCTGATCTTATGACTCAGTTCAATAAACCTCCTAATACGATTTATGTCATACGTAAAGGTGATATGGTGATTAGACCTACATTTGACGATCATCAACAACCGAACGGCTCAGAAATCCTCAAATTCGATACCTCACGAGAAATAAGTCCTTTTAAAACTCAAAAAATTATTGAACGATCTTGTAGATTTTATGGCAATAACTACTTAAGCAAGAAAGCTGAAACTCAACGCATTGCTGGAATAACTAGTAAACCTCCCATCCTTCTCACACCATTGTTTCCAACTTACTTTTTCCCAACACATTCAGACCGTTTAGAAGAAAATATATGGATTAATATGCATTATATTTCTGATATTAAGCCATTAAAAAACAGAAAGAGTAAAATTATCTTTGCAAATCAAGAAGCACTAACATTAAATGTATCTTTTCATAGTTTATGGCATCAATATTCTAATTCTATTTTCTATTACTATATGATTGATAAACAAGCAAGAATGAAATCTAATAATCCAGATATGCCAATCGATTATGAAAAAACATCTTTAAATATTTTTGAGGCACTTTCACACTATTCTTTATTAGAAGATAAATAGCTGTATGTTTATTTTTAAAATATACGGAACGATTATATTAATTTAGTGTAAATGTTCCGTATATTTTTTAAAGATAATCTCTTGCAAATTTTAAGATTATTGATATAATTGTATTTGTATTGATTGAAGAACACGTTATATTATTCCGCAGTAGCTCAGTGGTAGAGCTATCGGCTGTTAACCGATCGGTCGTAGGTTCGAATCCTACCTGCGGAGCCATATGGAAACGTACTCAAGTTGGCTGAAGAGGCGCCCCTGCTAAGGGTGTAGGTCGCGAGAGCGGCGCGAGGGTTCGAATCCCTCCGTTTCCGTCATTTGACTCTTTACTTTTTAAGTAAAGAGTTTTTTTTATAAAAAAAGAGCCAATGTTTCTACAATTTGACTCCTTTTTTATATTTAAACTAATACGCCATTAACTTCAATATACTGTCTTTATCAATATCACCAAAGTAATGATAAAAGTCATAGTCTTCCATTACTTCTTTTATATGAGTATAATCGTGTAATGTTCCTACTAAAGCATCTTCTAATTCATTGACATTTCCTTCTCCAAAGAAATCGCCAAAGATTTTAGCATGCTCAATTTTTCCTTTTTTGACATCAAATTTAATTTGAATGAATCCTTTTTCAAACTTCTCGTCACGTTCAAAATTATATTTCGGATTTTTACCATAATTCCAATCCCAAGTGCGATATTTTTCATTGCTTAATTGCTTAATATTGTTCCAGTCTTCTTCCGTTAAATGATATTCCTCTACTTCATGCTCACCAAAGATGTTTTTTAAAATAATTTGCTTAAATTGATCAATTGTAATAGAGTCATCTAAAAATTCTTCAATATTTGCTACGCGTTTACGTACAGACTTCACACCTTTAGATTGAATTTTTTTAGGATTCACTTTTAATGCGTTTTGTACTTCTTCTAAATCACTATTTAGCATTAATGTACCATGACTAAACATACGATTTTTAACCTTAACCATAGCATTTCCAGAAATTTTAGCTGCGCCTACTTGAATGTCATTACGGCCTGTCATTTCTGCATCTACACCCATAGATTGTAAAGCTTGAACAATAGGCTCAGTAAATTTCTTGAAGTTATGAAAACTGTTACCATCATCACTCGTTACAAAACTAAAATTCAAATTGCCTTTATCATGGTACACAGCTCCTCCTCCAGAAATTCGTCGTACAACATGAATATGATGCTCATCTACATACTGTTTATTAACTTCTTCAATTGTATTTTGATTTTTACCTACAATGATTGAGGGTTCATTAACATAAAATAAAAAGTAACTATCATCTGCAGGTAAATATTTAAGTACATATTCTTCCATGGCTAAGTTAATTGTAGGATCAGTAATATTATTATTACTTACAAATTTCATAGCTCTCACCTTTCTCTTTCTTTTAAAATTTAATAATGCAATATATCTTCCACTATCGATTATTTAACTTAATTATGGCATTATTTTCAAAAATAATATAATATTTTCTGATTTTAGTATATATTTGTTTATTTGTAGTGTAAATTTTAGTACAATATAGTCTAGCTATGATTTGAGGAGGACTCGAAATGACTGTTGCAGAAGTTGGAAATATTGTAGAATTTTATGACGGTTTAAGAGGCCGTGTTGAAAAAATTAATGATAATTCAGTTATTGTTGATTTGACAATTATGGAAAATTTTAATGAACTAGATTTACCTGAAAAAACAGTTATTAATCACAAACGATATAAAATCGTTGAATAAGAAGGTTAATATTAAATGAAAAATACATCTAAACCCTTAATTTGGTTTGTTGCAAGTTTTATTGTATTTCATCTTATCTTATTTATAATGTGGGGAGAACATCAAGAATATTGGTATTTATATACTGGTATAATGTTAATTGCTGGCATTAGTTATGTATTTTATCAACGTGATATCACATCAAAACGTCTATTAACCTCTATTGGTGTGGGCGTAATCACAGGTGTTGTATTAGTGATAATACAACTTATATTTTCACTTATATCGTCACAAATTACTTATACCGAATTAATTAAAGAGTTATCAAGAACAGGTGTATATTTTAAATGGCAAATGTTAGTTACTATCTTATTTGTCATCCCTTGTCATGAGTTATACATGCGTGCTGTCTTACAAAAAGAGTTAAATAAATTTAGACTACCTCGCTGGCTAACAATTTTAATACCTGCATTATGTTCTAGTTCTTTATTTATCTATCTTGATAAATGGTGGATTGTTATTTTTATCTTTATAGCTCAAGTCATATTATCATTGAGTTATCAGTATACAAGACGTATTGTTACATCGTCTTTAGGTCAAATTGTTGCCATCATTTTATTACTTATCTTTCATGGATA